>JAIOPQ010000063.1 GCA_021413825.1 Spirochaetia bacterium
CGAAATCCCGGGGGTTCGCGGACCGCTGTTATTCAGGAATCTCAAATCTTCCTCGGTGATCCTGTTCTTCGTCAGAGCGGATGAATTCATTTGTACACACCAGGGGCAGCGGACAGAAAAGCTCACGGTCAGCCGGACCAGATTGAGGATTCTATGAAATCGTTTTGAGCGCGCAGAAAAGATTTCAAAAAATCCTGCGCCTAACAAGGCACGCGGATACCAGGCGAGCGTCTGAGCCATAGGTGCATCCGTCTTTGCAACGGCCCGCATGAGGCGACTTAGAAGTCCTGAGAGAAAACCGGGATGAGCTGGGATCCATTGCATCTTAACCGCAGCATTTTTGAGCTGAAGTTAATGACAAGCAATCCTGCGTATTCCTGGGCTGGCCGAGCATGACAAATTTCAGCACTCCCGGCGAAGTTTCAGAAGAAAAGAGATGGTCGAAAATCTTATGAAATGGGCACGACTTCCTGGACCGAGGGCGCGATTGGTTGAATTAGGCAATATACAATGACTCTGCTCCTTCCTGAAGTTGTTCACCGAAATCGTTCAATCGACGCGACACGCGGGATGCTCATGGTGCTCATGGCCCTCGACCATATTCGCGACTTCCTTGGTAGTGCGCACTTTGACGCAACCGATCTGACCGTAACGACTCCAGCTATTTTCTTTGCCCGATGGATCACTCATTTCTGCGCTCCTGGCTTTTTCTTTTTATCGGGTATGAGCGCATTTGCATCATTGCATTTTTCAAAACGATCCAGGCCACAACTGGCCCGCTATCTTGTAACGCGCGGATTGCTGTTAATAATAGTCGAACAAACATTGCTCAGAAGCCTGGGCTGGTATTTTCATTTCGATTATCATTTCATGAACGCAGGCGTACTCTGGGCCCTGGGTTTTGTTATGATCTTCCTGGCGCCGCTCGTGTTTCTGAACGCACGCTCAATGACAGGCATCGCAATAGCCTTGATCGTAGTTGAAGCTGGGCTGAGCTCTGCTGGAGCTAAACTACCCTTCATCCTCGATTTCTTTCTTCAATCGCGTGACTATGAACTGGCCGGATATCATTTCTTTGTTTCGTATCCACCATTGGCCTGGTTTCCGGCCATGGCTCTTGGATTTGGGCTGACTTCGTATCTACTTGTGGAGGGCACGCTCGTTCGATCCAGGATTGTTCCTATTCTAATTCTTTGTCTGGTTCTGTTTCTCCTCCTTCGCGCGATAGGGTCTGGCGACCCTGCTAATTGGAACAGGCAAGCGGGTGCGCTCAAAACGTTTCTGTCCCTCATCAATGTAAGCAAGTATCCTCCATCGGTCGCATTCCTGCTCCTTACGATCCCCGGAACGTTAGTCGCTTTACTTGTATTTCATTCCTTGCGCGTGCCTGTCCTTGAACAATTTGGTCGAGTGCCACTCTTCTACTACCTTGCCCATATTCCATTGATTCATGGAATGGCAGTAATCTACTCGTTCATGTATTTTGGACGAGCGGACTGGCTCCTCAGTGGACCTGTGATTTTCTGGGATGTGCCTCTACCTGGAAGTCCGCCTGAATACGGCTTTGGGCTTCCGGCAATTTTCGGGATCTGGATTGGAACAAATGCGATCTTGCTCTATTTATGTGAGCGATATGAGAAGCGAGTTCGTTTGAAGGCAGGATAGACCCGCTACGATCTTGAAAAGCAAGTTTACTTCATGAGAGGGTCCCGGCCACCGTTTAACGCCGTGCCTGTGAGCAAACACGGCGTTATCGACCGGTCTTGAGTAACCTCAGGCAGCGCTGGCCGAAATTTCCTTCATGCGCACGCTTGTGCCTTCGAGCATGGCAAGGCTGTCCAGATTGAAATCACGGCAGAGCTTTTTACGATGCTCCGCTTCTTCTCCACTGAGCTTTGAAAGTGAACGTTCCATTAGCATTCCCATGAGAAAGCGCGTTGCAGCCTCCACGGTTTCAAATGCAAGCATGCCTTTCTCTTCGCCCGACTCAATTCCCTTGTAGGATTCAACAATCCCCGCAAACAGATCAAACAACCGGCGCAATTCAGCTGATGGCTTCATCCGAGTAAGTTCTTCATTTACGTATTCGCGAAGGTTCCCGGCCTGGGACATCCCTGCTACAATTCCACCAATTGCAGCTACAACCTGGAGCTGTGTTGTGCCTTCATAGATCGTAGTGATTCGAGCATCGCGGTAAATTCGCGCAACATCATACTCTTCTGTATAACCGGCTCCGCCGTGAACTTGCACAGCGTCGTATGCAATTTTAACGCAGCTTTCGCTTGCATAGTATTTGGCCATTGGAGTAAACAGGTCAGCGAGTTTTTCCCATCTGCGGATGGTTGCATCTGCTTTGATTTCGCGCTCAGTCTTGCCTTCATGCTTGAGTTGTTCGCGCTTCCAGAGGTACATGTCTACAGAACGGGATGCCTCAACTACCAGCATACGCGTTGCAGCTTGCTCGCGCTCCATGCGTTCGATCATTTTTTTAACAGCTGGGATTTTCTCGATTGGTTTTCCAAACTGAATGCGCTCGGATGCGTATTTCTTAGCTTCGCGGTATGCTGCTTCTGCAATTCCAAGCGACTGTGCTGCAATGGTGATGCGAGCAGAGTTCATCATGCCCATGGAATACTTAACCAGCCCAAAACCTTCTTCGCCAATTATCTGACCTGGAGAATTGTCAAATACTACTTCACATGTAGGAGAGCAATGGAGACCCATTTTCTTTTCAATACTTGCAACATGGATGTCCTTGCCCTGCACAATAAAGAACGATAGCCCCCGTGCACCACTGGTTGGACTGCCGGTCCGCGCCAGAGTCAAAATAATGGAAGGAGCAGCTTCATAGCCACATGCATGCGTAATAAATCGTTTAGTTCCAGTTAAGCGCCATACACCGTCTGCACCCTTTTCTGCCTTTGTCTGAACGTTAGGCAGATCCGATCCATAGTTTGGTTCAGTGAGTGCCATAGCCGCGCTGTATTTTCCGGCAGCAATGTCAGGAATCCACTGTTCGCAGATTTCCTCTGAGCCGTAGCGCTCAACTATGTCTACAATGTTGATATTTCCAAATGCCAGACAGAATGCAGCATCAGCGCGCGCTGAAATTTCACAGAGCAGAGTCTGCGCGCTCACCGGCAATCCAAGTCCGCCGTATTTACGGCTAATGGCCATGGGCTGTAGACCTGCATCGCGTAGAGTATTGTAGCAATCGACCTGTGCTTGAGGAAAGATCACCTTTCCGTTGTCGTATTTAAGACCGATTTTGTCCATTTCAGCGCTGCGTGGCGCCACATAGGTCCCCATCAGGTCACCTGCTGAATCCAGAATGGACTCATACATATCGATAGCTTCTTCTATAGAAGAAGGCGCAGATGCATAGCGCTCATTTCCAGTCTTCTTGTAGTCCGCTGCATCCTTAAATCCGTGCTCGTATTCACCAACGATTTCTTTCCAATCTACAAGTGATTTAAAGGCCAACACCATGTCCGCATTGTCTCTAAAATAATTTCCCTGAATCATACCTCTACTCCTGTCGTAGCTTTTTTATTATTTCGTTAATGCTTCCTGCGTTACTGCGACCATTCCCCCGGTCAAATCCTTCTCACATGGAATCATTACAGTCCAGCCATCGCCCGGTGCCTGGCTAAGCGACTTGCCGTCGAGCGTATGGATCGATGGAACACGCGTCAGAAAATTTCCAGTTGGATGAACGATTTCAATAACATCGCCCACGCGAATCAGGTTTTTTACCTGAACCACCGCTGTCCCGCGCGCTGAATCATACGAGATTACATCGCCCGAATATTTTGTATCTGCAAGGGCACGATCTGTGTCGTAATTCTGCGTTTCATCTGCACCCTTGCGACTGAAAAATCCATCTGTATAACCGCGGCTTGCAACTCGATCCAAATCACCGAGCAAACTTTGGTCGAATGTCTTGCCTGCCATTGCATCGTCTATTGCGCGACGATATGCCTGGGCTGTGCGAGCCACATAGAACCTGGATTTGGTTCTGCCTTCGATCTTAAAGCTATCAATTCCAATTTCCATTAACTGCTGCACGTGTTCGATTGCACGCAGATCCTTTGAATTCATGATGTAGGTGCCGTGCTCGTCTTCGAACACAGGCATCTTCTGACCAGGTCTTGATTTCTCTTCAATGAACCAGGGCTCATCTGCGAGCGGGTGGCGAGGGACATGCGCGTTTCCAAAACCGGCAGATCCACCCATCAGAGTTTCAGAGTCGATGGTTCCAGTTGCCCTTGAAGAAGTCGAACACGAAGATCCGGATGAATCCCCCGAGCCAGAAGAACAACCGCAACCGCCTGCTGATCCAGCAACCGCATCAGACTCTGAAGCACCCTCTACTTTATAATTCCATCTGCATGCATTGCTGCAGTTTCCCTGATTGGAATCGCGGTGATTAAAATATCCGGATAGTAAGCAACGACCGGAATATGCAATGCAAAGAGATCCATGAACAAACACTTCGATTTCCATTTCAGGAACAAGTTGTTTGATTTCTTCCAGCTCATCGATGCGCAGTTCACGCGAAAGGATGATGCGTGGGATTCCAAGCTTGTGCCAGAACTTTACAGAAGCAAAATTCATTGTATTTGCTTGAACAGAAAGGTGCACGGGCACTTCAGGCCATTCTTCGCGCACGAGTGAGATGAGTCCGGGATCTGCCATGATGAGCGCATCCGGTTTCATTGCAATGAGCGGAGCCATGTCTCGAATGAAGGTTTTAACTTTGTCGTTATGGGGCAGAATATTTGCAGTTACATAGAATTGTTTACCCAGGACATGCGCTTCTTCTATGCCCTGAGCCAGTTCTTCATGCTGAAACTCATTGTTACGCATACGCAGGCTGTAGCGCGGTGACCCTGCATATACTGCGTCTGCACCAAATGCAAAGGCGCTACGCATCTTCTCCAGATTGCCCGCAGGCAGGAGCAGCTCGGGTCTCTTCATAATAGAAGAGAATTTGCAAACGCTTATGCCGTCAATCCAGGAAATCTTGCGCGCCATATACAGGGCCACGCGTCCAATGGGGCATGAAACGATTCCTGATTCTGGTGTTCACAGCCCTGGCATTTACAGCGAGTAGACCTGAGCCAACCACATCGGGTAGTGGCTGTTCAGAAGTCCTGATTCCGGAGGCCATAGAAACCCAATCGTTTGAACGCAAGAAGGAGCCAGGCAATCGTAAAGATCCTTGCGAGATGTCAGATACTAACATTGAGCGAGCGATCAAGGCCGTGCTGAGCAACTCGGCTCCTGCCAGAGTTACCTCTGCTCCATGGAATGGGAAAGATCCCATTCAACGAATCGATCTGCTCAAGTCCAGATTTGCACTTAAACCAAATGAGCTGGCTGTAATGCAGAAGAATGGATTTGTTGTGCCGGCCAGACTTCAGTTTTCAACCTATGCCACGGCCTTTCATGAGATCTATCAATCACAAATGCCGCTTTATGTTTCAATCGATTCGATCCTGCATGCAATGTACATTTCAAATGACTCATTGATTAAATCGATCGAGACACAAACCCTGGAGCCACTCCTTGCAAGCACACTTTCCAAAATGCACTGCGAAATCATCCGGGCAAAGTATCCAGATGAGATTGCGCGCGATGTTGACCTATATATGACCGTGGCGCGATCCCTTCTGCTTGGAAAAGAAATCAAAGGCGAGCTGGGTCCACTCCCGCAGGTAAAAGAAATTCTGGAAAAAGCGAATCAGGCATCCGGCATGCAAGAAATAGAAATCTTTGGTCGCAAACGCATCATTGATTTCAGTCAATTCCAACCGCGCGGCCACTACGATTCTATGAAGAATTACTTTCGCGCAGCTATGTGGCTTTCCCGCTTTGAATTAAACCTGGTTTCACGCTCTTCGCGCAGTTCCCAGCCAGGCAACACTCCAAATCCAGAAGAAACACCGCGAGAAGTCAGGCTTGCTCTGGGGCTGGCAGATCTGGCATTTCGCGCAGGTGTGATTGACGATATAAATCGCATGGATCTTGCCTGGGCATTCCTTGCAGGTAGACGCGAAGACATTTCAATTGCACAGCTCACAGTGCTGCGCAAGAAAGCGGGAATTCAAAACCTGAGCGACACGCAGGCGGACGCAAAACTCCGTTCTGCCATTGGAAGTGATTTCAAGCGAACCGTGCGAATGCACTATATGCCTGAAGGGAGCAAGGAGCTTCCGGCAATTACAACATTCCTGGGGCCACGCATCGTTCCTGATTCCCAGGCCCTTATGCCAATCATTCATTCTGAAACTCCAAATCGACATATGGTTCATGTGAGCGATGCTGCATACACTCTGGGAAATGATAGAGCCAAATCGTACATCAATGATCTGCGCGAGTTTCCAGAACTCGAAGGCAATCTGGAAAAAGCACGCAATGGAATGAAAATCGAATCGGGACGTGACCTGTACAGCTCCTGGCTGAACGCAATTCAAAAACTGAACGCACCGCTGGCCGGAACTCTTCCAACTTTTATGAAATCATCAGCATTCCAGGATATGAGACTCAATTCAAATGTTGCGGCGTTCGCACAGATTCGGCACAACTATGTTCTGCTTGCGGCTCAATCCTATTCAGAGGGCGGATGTGAAATTCCTGATGCCTATGTAGAACCGGCCCTCGCTACCTACGATAGCCTCATTGCATATGCTGACCTGGGAGAGAAAGAAGTTAGCCGAATCGATCCAAAAGATACTGCGGGCGGCCAGGCTTATTTTAAGCGATTGGGCAGAATTCTACGCGTGCTCAAAACCATCGCCACGCATCAAGTAGAAGGACGCAGCCTTTCGCCCGAATCCCTTAGATTTCTATCTATGATTGTGGAAATGGAGCCGGAAACTACAGGATCTCCGGCAACCTTCACGGGCTGGTATTTTGATCTATTCTTGAATCGTGTAGAAGCGCTCACGGATGCCAGTTTAATTGCGGATTACTTCACATCAGGAAATGAAAACAAAGTTGCCTATGCTGGAGTGGCTGCTCCGCGCCTTGGAATATTCATGATAGACACAGGGGGTCGTCCGCGTGCAGTAATCGGCCCCATTGCCAGGGGCTATGAGACGCAGAGCTCAACCGAACATAGATTGAATGATGAAGAAGCTACCAACGCCATCAAGTCTGATCCATGGGCTAAGTCGTATACAATTGCAGCTCCAGGAGAACCGGCCCTGCGTGTGCGCTTTCAAGCCATGGACACTCCGCTCCTGGAAGTTGAATCGCCCGATCTAAAACAGGTTACCGTCCAAATCCTCGATCATCATCGCAAGCCAATTGAAACTCGAACGCTGACCCTTCTGAAAGGCAAGGCATCGTTCACTATGCCCGCCAAAAAAGCAGAGAAGGCCCGCGCGATTCATATCGAGGCCGGGGAATATGATACATGGGACGAGATTCAATGGTCAGGACTGAACTGGCAGACCGCAAGCTTCAAAGATCCGGAAGAAATGAAACAGTAGCACCAGGGCCAGGCAAAGGGTGGTTCGCAAGCATAGATCTGGTTAGCAGCTGGCTGCTCGATTTGAGCTACCAGCTTCCGCCCGATCCGCCTCCGCCTGACCTTCCTCCACCGAATGAACTTCCCCCGCTCGATGAGCTCGAACCAGAACCGGAAGAATAGCTCCCAGAACTTGACGATGAACCACTGGAAGATGAAGTAGATCGAACCAGCTTTGGAATTACAAACTGAGTTTCTTTTTGCCTGCCACAGTTCTTGCACTTGTGTTCTTCACCGCCCTTGCCGGCACTTTCATAGGTTGATGACTCGATTGTCCATGAGCGTATAACGTGCGATGTGATAAACTTGCATGCTTCGCAGGATGTGTAAGAAGAAGACTTGAGATATTTTAGGACTAAGATCTCCGAATCCTTTTCACAGAACCAAACATCGTAATCCACGGATCCCAGGCTTTCTTCCATCTGCTGACCTTGATCGAGATACGGATCGTCTTCTTTTTCTCCAAGGCGATGCATTGGATTCCCGCAGGCAGTACAATTGCGCGGCGCGTTTCTGAGCTTATGCAGGTTAAATTGCATTAGTATCAGGGCAACAAAGGAGAAAGGTGGAAATACAAACAATCCCAGGATTGGATTCTGGCTCAACTCACGGATGCTTCCATACAACACGTGTGCATCGAATTTCTGACTCATGATAAAATTCATCTTTCGAACTTGATAAGACAAGACTGTGATGCCGACCAAAACGTAGCCCAGGCCAATCATCCAGTATCCCAGGTATGAGTCCAGGTGACTCCCAAACAAATAGATGAAGAGAACAGTATGAAAATTCCAGCAGATCACATAGATCGCCATAATAGGCCAGATGAATGTTAGGGGAATCCACAGATACAGCGGCATGGGAGGCAGCTTAACGTCTGCGCCCGGTTGCCATAACCATTTGGAATCCTTGTTCTGAGATCGTACATAGACTGCGACAGCTCCAAAAATCAAAAATAAAACCAGACAGGCGGCCAGAAGTGGGTACAGCCGCGTTATATTCAGTTGAATGTATTGTGCCTCGTTCTCGGCCCGGAGACGCGCTTCGTTGCGCTCTCTTTCTTCTCTAGTCAGACCGATTTCATTTCTATGATCACGTAGTGTTTCTGCAATAGCCCTCGAAACATTGATTAGCCCTCTGCCGTATGTTTTTGCTTTGAAGTGCTCTGGCAGCGTTTCGCGCGCTAGCCTTGAGAGCGTTACATCAGGAAGCACTCCTTCGAGGCCATACCCGGTTTCAAATTCCCAGCGCCTCTGATCCAGAACAACGAGGAGGAGCAGACCGTTGTCCTTACCGGCTTTTCCAATCCCCCAGTGATTGAACAGGCTGACTGCAAAATCCTTGGGAACCTGGCTGCCTATGGAATTTACAATGACGACTGCGTACTCAGCCGTAGTTTCTTTCTCAAGTGCGACCAGACTCTCGTTTAGCTCTTCGAGATCAGAGATATCTAGCAGTTTATCAGGATCACTTACAAAACCACCGGATATATGGCGCGGGTTTGGAATCGTCTCAACCGTGTATGCCTGGGCTTGAATCCCAGAAAAAGAAAACCCAAAGACGCTAAGTAGTACAAACCTCTGAATCAATTTCTGTTTCATGCTGGCTCCTTGCCTCGACTACCCGTTTCCGGCTATCAAATTCAATTGGACGAGAAAAAATGCACAAACGTATTTTTTTTGGTAACAGTCGACGCATTAAATCGTCGAATGGACAAATGATGGACGTTCAGGTACACTCAGAGCGGGGAATTCATTTCCTGAATGTCAGCGGACGCGTAGACTACCAGTCAGTTGAAAATTTACAGAATGCATTTGAAAAAACGCTGCAAAGCGGCCGGACAAGAATTGTGCTCAACCTGGCAGAAGCAATGCTAATCGATTCCAGCGGAATCAGCACAATGCTTCGCGCACTGCTTCGTGCGCGAAGCTATGGTGGAGATGTAAAGCTCGCTGGCATGCAGGACAATCTGCTCAGCCTATTTCATACATCATCGCTGCAGGTAACATTTGAAATCTATCCTTCAAGCGAAGCTGCAGCCAGCGCATTTCCTGTCGGTTAGAAGTCTAACTGCGGATCATTTCTTCTCCGCTTGCTCTGTGGCTCAAAAAGTCTTGTTAGGTTTGATCTTGAGTGGATCCTGCGAAGTGTCGTGTTTGATCGTATTCTGATCCGCAGACCGTACAGTTTCAGTTTGCTCTGGACGATCGCTCAACTCTGCAAATTTTCCTGAAACAGACTCGCGAACCTCGATTGTTTTTAACACGTCCGATTTCTTCAGCTCATCCACCAATGAATTGTATTCGTTGATATTATTCTTCTGGAAAACAGCCAGTCGTTTCAGCACCGCCAGCGATCCAGGTGAAAGCGGACGAATTGCATTGCGCGAAAATTCCTCGCCATCTCGAATTACAATCTCTCCCGATTGATCCATGACCAGTTCCTTACCCGATTTGTTCTCCAGGCGAACAGCGCCGTCATAGAGCGCCACGCGCGTTGCATTCTCTTCTATAGAAACCAGGAATGTTGTACCTCTTACGCCAGCCAGGGCGGTGGGAGTACTTACAACAAACTCGCCTTTGCGTTCTAGCTTTTTCAGGAAGATCGCGGTTGAACCAGCCTTCAAATCGATTTTTGTTTTCACATTTTCCTGTGCTTGCGCCAGCAATAGCTCGGTTTGCTCTGCCATGCGGAAAATACCCTGGCCGCGGACAAAGATTTCAAGGGTTGAAGCGGCTCCGGTCTTCAGGCGATCACCCTCTTTAATATAGTCCCCCACAGCTAGATTCTTCTCTGCACCAACAACCGACGCCTGACCTGTCACAAACATCACTCGTGCTGCCGGATATTCCTGATTCTTGATCTGCCCGGGTCTAGAGCAGGAAGTTGCGAGAACTGCGATTGCTAAAATCAATCTTTTCATAAAGACCTCTGTACAATTATAACCATAGAATACAATTTGATTTGTGCTTTTTTCAGAGCGAGCCCCCGAAAACTTATCCACGTATGCCTTTTAGGGGAGATTTGCCTGGAACGCGTAGTATGTTTCCAGGATTGTTAGTAGCGTTTTGTGTTCTTTTTGCGAATTGCAATCAGTCATCTGAAAGACCTCCCATGGAAAAACTGGAATCCGGGCGTCCAGACGCTGCCAATGCAACCTGGAAAAGAATTAGTACTGATGTTCTGAATCTGGGTTATTCAAAGAGCGTCTGGATTCGCATTTCAGTTGAGAATCATGACAGGCAAACATTTCACCAGGTTCTTGAAGTTGAGGCGCCATGGCTTGATCAGATAGATTTTTTTCTAAACGATTTTTCAGATCCCAAAAAAGCCGGCTTGCTCCGACCCAGGGATTATACTGCCGTCCGTCGCCATAGAAACCCTGCTTTTGAATTCAAACTTGCGCCCGGACAAAAAACATTTATCTATGTGCGCGCAGAAACGTCCGGTCTCTTAACGTTACCCGTGCAAATCTGGACTGCAGAAGGCTTTGCAGATAAAATGCAGGCAGAGTATGCGCTGCACGGTACCTATTTTGGAACGATCGCGGCAATGTTGATTTATAATCTGGCAGTCCTGGTTTTCCTGCGCGACAAGAGCTACCTTTACTATTGCATCCATCTCTTTGCCATTTTTGTATTCTATCTTACAATCGGCGGATTCGCAGCTCAATACCTGCCGTTCACTATTCCTTTTATCAAGCCGGCAATGCTTGCATCGAGTCTGCTCAGCCTGGGCGCCGTATGCGCCTTCAACCGACAGTTTCTTGAAAGCTGGAAGTTCAGCAAATCACTCGATGCTGTTGTCCGCGCTCTCGCCTGGATATGTGCGCTGTCTATAGTCATAACAATTTTATTGCCTTACAGCATTGGCGTGCGCATTCCAAACCTCCTCTCACCCATTGTGGGAGTTGTGCTGATCGCAAATGCAGTGCTCGCATTCACAAGAGGCGTGGACCAATCCAGGTATTTTCTAATCGCATGGCTTGCAGTTGCTCTGGGCGTTGTAGTAGAGTTTGCAACTAAGTTCGGCCTGATAGAAGTTACGGCGCCTGGCCGCTTCGGTGTGCAGCTTGGGACTCTACTCGAAGCCGTCTTGTTTTCAATTGCCCTTGGCCGCAGAATTCGTTCACTCTCAGTTGAACGCGCATCGTCCCAGGAACGCCTGGGAAAAATTGAGCGAGAAATGGATCTAGCCCGATCCATTCAAAAGCGGATTCTGCCACAAACAATACCGGACCTTGTTGGCGCATCGATTCATGTAAAATACTTACCGTTAGGCGCCGTTGGTGGAGATTTTTACGATTTCATAAAAATGGACAACTCCCGCTTTGGGGTATTCGTTGCCGATGTGACAGGACACGGCGTCAGCGCTGCAATGGACTCTTCCACAGTTAAGATGGCGTTCCTGAACCAGGCAGAAACTTCGACCAGACCCGATGTGCTCCTGGCAAATATGAACACCTTCCTCAGGGACATCCTGGACTTTCGCTTTGTAAGCGCCTCATATGCGTACTTTGATTTGCACAGAATGAATCTTACGTTTGCTACTGCTGGCCATCCTCCTATCTTACTGGTTCGGTCTAGCAAATGCATCATGCTAGAAACAGAGGGTAGCCTGCTTGGAATGGTATCCGGTGCCACCTACCAGACGGTAGATCTAGAAGTCAAAGACGGCGACAGATTGATATTCTACACGGACGGCCTCTATGAGAGACCGGGCGGCGCAGGAGAGCTGGAACACCTTTGCAAAGAAGTAGAGAAGCTGGCTGACCTGGACCTGGCGCTGTTTTGCGATCGCCTGCCTAAATCAATGGGCCAGGATTTACCGTTAGACGACATTACTCTCCTGGTTGTTGATCTTCAACATCGTCAAACGTCCCCTTCCTGATATTGAAGAACATCAGTTCCGGCAAACTGAAAAGAACTCCGCGCGCTCCGCCTTCAAGATGTTCAGTTCCAAGAGGTAAATAGCCAATTCCCAGGACCGTATGACCCAGAGCGTACGTAAAATTCAGAAGTCCGTAGAGTGGTCTTGGAAGCATGACATCATCCGTGAACATCAAGAAGTAGGTATCCCGGCTGCGTGGACGATACAGTACAGAAGAAACAGTATTGCTTTCGCGTAAGTATGCAAAAAAAGGTGATTCCCTTTTGTATAGTTTTGCAAGGGCCCGACGCCTGCGCGAGAGTACGTCCTCTGATTTTGCAATACGCAGATTCTGCTCTACTTGATAAGAGGACACAAATGGGATAAAGGTTACGATTCCGTCTGGATTTACAGATCCACCAAGGGCTCGTATGGATTCGGTTGAATTTGGAAAGGAAGCCTGGAGTTGCCTCAGGATTTCAGTAGTACAATTTCTTGTGATCAGATTATAACCAAATACCTCATGCATGGCATCGAGGTGCCTGGCTGCATTTACCTTTGTGAGAGATATAAAGTTCGCGGGGATGTTGGGATCGGATATCCTGGTCTTTGCAGATCCGCGGGGTAATAGACGCTCGTTAGAAAAACGAACCATCCCCGGTGTTCTACCTTTGCCTTGAATTTCGCGCAGCCTCCCCGCTGCGTTCTCGATCAAATTGTACGCAATCTCCGGGTCACTTTCATGATCAAATGGCCGCGAAAAATTCTCTCTGGCCTTGCTCAATACATTGTCTGCCTGCATATTGAGCCGCATCAGAAATGGATCGCTTGCGTCGATTCTGATGCCGGGCTGTTCTGGTGTGAAAATATCAAGGACTACCCATGAACGTAGCGACAGGGACTTCTCAATTGCAGCGCGCCGCGCGATTGCAAGTAACGCGGCGCGACCACTCAACCTTCCTTCCAGTAACTCCGGGATTCGCCGGTTCAGAATTGCCAGATAACGTTCAAGGTTTTCTGTCTCTGCCTGGCTGAGCTGCAGTCCAGTTTCAAAATGAGCCCGGGGCGCAAGGCAGACGTTCTTACTTAGAATCTTCCGGGCTAAGCGACGCTGCAAAACATCTTTGTACTTAGAAGAATAAGAAGGTGAAAGAATCGGATACTCATCAACCTTCACATCTGGACTCGCCAGAGGTTGGAGCGAAATCTCTTTGACTTCACCCAAATCAAACGTCAGCCCGGCAAGACCCTCCTCCTTGGATGCAATTTGCTCCCGTACTGCAGATTCTGCACAATCTGTTTCAAAAAATCCAAAGCCGTCTATTGCAAGTAGCCAATCCTGGCCGCTAGATCTTGCCAGCTCCAGGTCCCCTCGAAACTCAGCTTGAATATGCGCGTGCTTATCCTGGATTAACAGTAGCCTGGTCAAATGGTCCTGGATCTTCTCCACGTCAGCGTCCGCGACATCGAGTTTACTTATGTGAACGGTTCGATTTTCTGTCTGATTGTAAGCCCTGAAAAACGATTCAGCATCATCGCGCACGAGGCGGAAAATTCGATCCGGAAAATACTGATAATGAAATATGTAATCGCCAGTGCGCAGAGCGCTGTGCCCGCCGCTTGAATCCCCCACGTTTGAATCAATGTAGAGATATTCAAGCGTGGGTTCACCGGCTATAGCCTGCGATGTTAAGAACAGACCGAGAATGAACCCGGCCCGAATTAAATCAGGACTCGTAGCCGATTGCAATCAGGCGTGCAGCCGCTGAGCGCGAATTTCCAAGGCCTGACTGGAATCTGTTCAATGCGTCGCGATCAACCCCAGCCTGGCGAAGTCCTTTGCCAATGCCGAGATACGTTGATTCATTGGCGGCCCAATCAGAAATTCCGTGCCGCTCTGCAACCTGACCCAGGTCTGCTGTAAATGCATCCGCTCCGCCGTCTTTGACGCAGTATACTGCAGTCAGATTCCGCACATCGCGCATGTATGCCAGGCGAGCTTTGGCCGCTCCGCCTGAAGAAGAATTACTTGAGTTTGAAAGCGAAGTGGAAATCGACCAGACTGAATCTGAAATACTTCCCAGGCCGCGTGAGATTGAGTTGGCTGATTGTGAAACGCTTTCAAATGCCGCGCAACCGACAAACAACGTTGCAGCAGAAATCAGAAAAAGGGCAAAGATTTTTTTCATGGAGACCTCGATTATTCAATGCGACGTTGGCGATTCGCTGTCAATAGTTTATCAGGGTTTGATAGATTCCGTTGCTTGCTGGCCGGAGGTCGGAATCCACCAATCCATTGATACAAACGTTTTGTCAGCTTCCACAGTTTCGCCAGGCCTGGGCGTCAGAAGAGTAACCCCGGCCGTGCGTGCTGCGGCTTTTGCCCGCCGAATCGGCTCGTCCCATTCATGAATTGCAAGATTGAAGGTGCCCCAGTGTACCGGCAGCATCCTGCGGCCGCGCAAATCCTGATTTGCGCGCACTGCATCTTCAGGATTCATATGAATCCCTTCCCAGGTGTAATCGTATGCCCCAATTTTGAGTGCAGCAACATCAAACGGTCCAAGCCTTGCGCCAATTTCTTTAAAGTGTGGCGAATATCCGGTGTCACCGCTAAAATAAAAACGATGCAATGGCCCGATCAAGCTCCACGACGACCACAGGGTTGAATTGCGACTGAACAGCCCCCGACCGGAGTAATGTACCGCTGGTGTGCAGACTATCTTAATGCCGCCTAACGTGTAGCTGTCCCACCAGTTCATTTCAACGATTTGGCTTTCCTTGATGCCCCAGGCTTCCAGGTGTGCACCAATTCCCAGGGGGACAAAAAATATCGTTCCCTTGTCTGCAAGAAACTGAATCGCTTTCATGTCGAGATGATCGTAATGATCATGAGATATTACCACCGCATTAATCTGCGGTAATTCCTCGAGACGCAGCGGCGGTGCAAATGATCGCTCCGGGCCAAAGGTTGCAAACGGTGAAACTCGTTTTGCAAACACCGGATCTGTAAACATGCGAAATCCATCAATCTCAACCAGCACGCTTGCATGACCAAACCAGGTAACCCTCAGTCCCGGCTCTGGACTCGGCGTTATTGCAGGCCGAAGGACTGGAACCGGAAATGGAGGAACGCGCTGCTCCCGGCCAAACAACTGGCGACGCATTACCTGGGTATACGTGCCAGGTTCAATCATTGGCACAGGCGGAATGTTTTCAAAAACTCCGTTCTGAAACATTGGAACTGTTTTCAATCGCTCTAATCGTACTCCCTGAGGACTGCCGCCAAAGGTGCGAAAATGGGCCGTATCTATAAATGCGAATGCAAGCAGAACCAGCACAGTTGAAATTAGAAATCCCAGAATTCGTTTCTTACGTTTGCTCATAGAACTCACCGGGTATCCATGATTGGCTGGCTTTTACTTGACCACAACTAATTGCGCACGGCACGGTCCAACCAGGGATATCCAGAATTGAAACTCCGTCCACTAAATCGACCTGAATCAGCCTTCTGGTTATTTGATCGTGTTTCCTCTATGAATTTTGCAGTCCTTGCCCTGGGACACGGTTCAATCGATGAATCGGCTATAGGGCGCGCCATTGACAATGCCAGGAATCGGCGCGAAATGGCCAGCGTGTCCATCGTTGTTCAAGAGAATGGCCAACTCAATTTTGTTCCGGCAGCTACAAAGGCTTCTTTTAAAGCGACTAACGGTGATTGGAAGACTTTGCTTGGAGCCGATCTCATTGAACCTTTTGCGGAACTAGCACCACTCTGGCGGGTAGTTTTGTACAAGGACCTGGAAGCCTGGGCCCTTGCCGTAATATTTCATCATAGCATTGCTGATGGCAGGTCAGCTATGTGCTTTCTAAAAGATTTCCTGGAAGATTTAGATCATGCGCCTGGAAATCAAATCCAGACTCGCACAATCATGAGCGATGTCTTTTCAGATGCCAAACGCGAAGGAACTGCCCCTGCAGGAAAAAAGACGCAAGCGTTACCCTGGTTTTCAAAGCGAACAGCACCGCCTACACCGGCACTGCTATCCTTTGCGCTAAGCCAGAGCGAATCACAAAAACTACTCCAGGCAGCCAGAGCAAACGGAGTGACTGTGCACGGATGGATCGCTGCCTCGCAGCTACTAGCCACCAATGCAATGTTTGAAACGCAGGAAGAGCGCCAACTGGGCATTTCCACTCCAATTGATTATCGCAAATACGTCAACACTGCCGACATAGATTCCCTCTGGTTTTGCATTTCCCTAATTACGTCCACTCTCGCTGTAGATGGGTCTCGCTTCCTGGACGTTGCGCGGGAAGTTTCAAATGACATTAAAGAACAGGTTCTTGCAGGACAGGGATTGCGCTTCTACGATAGCCTTCCTGAACCAGCTCAACTCATCAGCAAGCCAGATGGGATAAAACTCTTCACGTTGCTCATGCAACGTCTGCCGCAGGCAAGTGTGCTGAGCAACGTTGGCATAGTTCAAGAACCAGACCTTCAAAATCTAAAAGTTGATCGGATTTGTTTTACGGTCCATCCAACCATCGCACAGCCAATTTTTGTTACGGCCACCACCTACAAAGATGAGCTCAATTTTGTTTTAAACTACGATTCAAATCGCTGGCCCAGGAAAATTGCGGAGCGCTTTGCAAACGAGTTTAGGCAAAATCTCACACTCCCGAGGCAGCGCGTAGAATCTCAAAATCCCTAAAGAATCTATCTGCGTCACCCATTCCACGCAAGCGGTAGATGCCACGCAGATATCCTTCCTTGTCGACCAGGAACAGGTTTTCTGTGTGCACGAAATCCAGCAGGTTGCCGAGTCCTTTTCGCGTTTGAATGTCTCCTGCAAATTGCTCGCGTGCAATTGACTCGATCTCTGTGCGCTGACCGGTTAGTAGCGACCAGTTATCTTTCCGCAGAGTAAACGTGTTTCTATATTGTTCAAGGGCCGGAGGTGTATCGTGTTCCGGATCGACTGTAATTGCAACCACCTGAACATTTGGAGATTCGCCGATCTTCTCGGCAACGCGCTTAACGTTTGCGGTAACTACGGGACAAATCCCGCGGCATCGCGAAAAGAAAAAATATACAAGTGAAATCTTGCCTCGCATGTTCTCAGCGTTAAATGGTTTGCCTGTCTCTGACATAAGATTGAACGAACGCATTCCGCGCAAATCATCGGTGAGCTTCCCGTCGGGCCAAACTGGATCCATCACCTTACCCTGGTAATACGGAAGTTTACCTGCCTGAGGTTTTGAAACGTGGGCAAACTCCGGATTGAATTCGGGATCTCGATTGCAATTTAAGGCAATTGTGAGTGCAGCCATTACCAAAGTTAACGTCAGGCGATATGTATTTACTTTTCCAGTCATCTTGCATCTCCTACAGGATCACAAACCTTACTTCCAGGCATTCCAATAGAGCCGCCATCCTCAAACACGTAGTTCAAGTAAATCTGACCCGTTGGCCGCCACATCTTGGCCGCCAGGATCTGACCGTTTTTCCCAAACATTTTAAATTCGGCTGGACGCTTGTCTTCAAACCATAACCACGATTGACCAACATTCTGACCGTTGTTAAATCGTTGATAGAGCCTTAAGTTTCCGTTTGGAAACCAGACACGATGAACTCCATGCTTGGCACCATTGCGATATTCGCGGCTTGCGATTAGAGCTCCCGCAAGGGTGTGCACCGTTGATTCTCCGTGTTCTACTCCATCATGATACTGAGTTAATTCAACTTCACCCAGGGCGGGAACCACAGAGCGTAGCGTTCCTGTGAATGGCTTTCCTTGAAATAATAAACGACCCGCAGCCATACTTAACTGCGGGTCAGAATTTTCTATGGTTGGACCGCGACTGCACGCTGCAGTCGCGATCAAACCCAGAATTATTAGAATCTTAAACGTTGGCATCAAACTCACTCAAATAACTCAGTTGCTAACTGCACCAATCTTACCATAGAAATAGGATCCCATAAGGGTTTTGATGGTAGCGGTTGAATCGAGCACGTAGTGATAGTGATAGGTTGCTGTCGAGAAATGCTGAGTCACCGCAGTATGACCGTGCAGTGAGTCCAGAGTAGGCGTAAAGTCATCGCCTGTTCCAGCAGTTCCGTTGTCGCACTGAGCTCCGTAGATTGCATACCCATCCAGGGCTACGCCGATCAGGTTTGAATCCATGTTGAAGTTAGTGGTAACAGTGGCTGACTGATCGGTGGAATACTTCTTAATCCAGGCATGATGATGCGTAATTGACTGATTGTTTGGATGTGCTCCAAATGAATCAAATGTTGTAGCTTCCGTAGCGAGAACATCACCGGGTGCAGCAGCATTGTTGAAGATAGCAAGCCCGTTGAGCGTAATGCCTATGGATGAAAGGCCACCCTGCGTACCTGTCAGCGTTCCAGAATTCTTTGTTGGAGTTTTTGGAATCGCATAAACGAAGTTCTGACTTCCAATGCGATTTGTTCCCGCAGCGGTGTAGGTAGTCGAATCGTAGTTTGTTAAAGCCGCAGAAAGCGTAGCCCCTGTTGCCGCACCAGTCCAATAAAAGCTGGTATGATTCGGTAAGTTCTTGGACTTGAAGCAATAGTAATCACCCACAACGTAACCCACGGAGCATTTGAAATTGTTCTTAATCCAGGTAGGTAATGCAGAATCCATGGAAGTCGTTACGCCGCTAATGCAACCGTCACCACCTATCGTTGCTGTTGTATTTGAAATTGTTGAACCAGTAGAAGCGCCGCTGCCCGAACAGGGATTGGTACTTGTTGAACTGGATGCCGCCAGCAAAAGTAACATAAGCGTGGTGTCATCATCGCTTTCGTCCTTTTTGAAAAGTGAGCACCCGGTCAAAGTGGACCAAATTGCAAATAGAGCTGCAAGGGATGTTAGAGTTAGTTTCATTTCGCCTCCGATCAAAGTTCATCATGGGACGGGAAAAAGCTCCGAACCATTGCATGAGGATATCGTCAGAGAGCATGTATGTCAATGGAACGTGGGTCCGATCCGCTCGGCTCGGACCTGTTTTCAATCCTTACCTCGCATTTGATTCAGAAATTGCGATGTTACGTACGGGAAAGTACGTAGTAGAAGAAAGGGCGATCATTAGATATTTTTTCAAGGAAGAAACTCATCCGGCGCACGCACGGGCTCGATCTTTGTCTGGTCTTGCAGTAAAGCAATGGCTGCCGCATCGTTCTTACAAGTAACGAACGCCTCAGTTAGCCCGGCAAGATCCAGAACATGTTCACAAACTGGCGAAAGATCAGAGAGCACGAGCATCCCACCCCTGCTTTCCAGGGTGCGTTTGATAGCAAGGATCTTGGCGATACCGCTTGAGCTCAAATCACGCACGTCAATCATGTTTATGACCAGGAGTGATCTTCCATTCGCAAGCAATTCCTTTGTTTGAGCCTCAATGCTATGAATCTCTTCGAGTGTAAGCCTGCCGGTTAGCTTCAGTATTGTAACGCCTTCAACATCTCTTGTAGCGATTTTCATTTTTTCTCCCTAAACTGCTCTTTGAGAATACATGAGGCAAAAAATCCTGCAAGTGTTTTTGAAAAAAACCAGTAACAAGTATCAAAAAAACCGTAGCGGCGATATTTTAATACGTATTACATATTACTTTCGGAGAAACGTAGGAGTCTAGCTCATGCGATTGTGGCTTTTTGCGCAGATGAAAAGCGAATCGCAAGAAACGGCAAGGGGAAAATAGCAAGAACAAGAACGGCGCACATCAAAACGATGCGAAAACCGGAAAGTTCCGATTGATCGTTCACAGATCCAATGAAGGCACCACTTAGAGCTGTACCCACAGCCATTCCGATTACACCGCTGAGCTGGATAATGGCAACATCCTCAGCCCTGCCGTCTGCCTGCTCCATTCCAAGCAGCGACAATGTATTAGAAGCGAATCCCATTCCGCCACCCGCTATACCCCAGCCAATGATTGACAGAACCTCGGGCCACGCAGGCGAAAACGAAACTGCCGTAACAACTATCCCGAAAATCGTAAGCAGGGCACCGGCCGTAACGAAGGCTCGTCGACCCAGGCGTTCCAATAGCTTTGATTGAATCCAGGATGCTGTGATCCATGCGATTGCAGCGGCTGTAAGCGCAAAGCCGGCCAGGAAAAGGTTGCCATGTCGCGTAATCTGAAGCAACAAAGGTAGAATTGCATCAATTCCAAAAAAGCCAACGTTAAGTAGTAGCATGCTTGCGAAAATGCGGCGGAACATGGAACCTCTGCGGGAAATCAATCCTCGCAAACCCAGAAAACAGAAGGGAACTCCTGGAAGCATAAGTCCTATAGCGAAGGTTTGGCCCTGCGTGAATAAGGTTATGCCCATTGAAATCAGTGCAATGCCAGAACCCAGCAAAAGTGCAGGATACATCAGACTTCTGGTTTGATTGCTTTCCACCGATGAGTCACCTGGAACTCGTTTAATCATGAACATGGACAGCAAGGGAAATGGAGCAAGGACAAGAAATACCCAACGCCAGCCATACTGCTCCGTTACGAACACAGCCCACGCAGGACCTATCAATGCCGGAATCGCATACGCGCTGGAAATGAGCGCAATCATTCGCGCCCGAATCTCAGGAGCAAATGAAACTGAAACGATTGCATACGTCGCCGCACTGGCAAACCCGGAACCAAACCCCTGCAAAGCTCGGGCTGATAGAATAAGTCGAATGTCGGATGACGTCCCAGCTACGAATAGCCCAAGAGCAAACAGAATGTTACCCAACCAGAATGGCCGATGCGCTCCGCGACTTGCGAGCGATCCTGCCATAGCCATTGCAGCCACCATGGAAAGAAAAAATGCGCTGAAAACCCAGCCGTACAAGGATAGTCCACCTACTTCACGGGCTGCTGCAGGCATGGCTACGGAGGCTGCAAATGATTCGATGGCGATCACGCTTATGGCGAGTACAAGGGCCAGGGTCCGGCGCAGTGTAGACAGGGCCCAGAGGGAAGTCTGAAGCTTTTCGATGAGCGAATTTTTGTGCTGGCGCGATCGGGTAAACCAATTAGTTCATGGCTCATGGTAATAAAAATCCTTAAATGGTTCGGGATCGTCCTGGGCTCAATCGTGGTTGCTTTCCTTGCATTCGTATACTTCGCCAATTATCATCCAGCTGAACTTGAATCTGAAGCTGTAGTGTGCCCGGCAAATGCACCAGCCTTAAAGAAGGGCCAGCACGTAAAGATACTGAACTGGAATATTCAATACATGGCCGGAAAGAACTATACGTTCTTCTATGATGTCCTCGACGGATCGGGCAAAGACACACGCCCTTCACCAGAAGATATAGCCATTACAATAAAAGAAGTCGCTCGCATCATAAATGAAGAAAAGCCAGACATCCTCAATATCCAGGAACTGGATGAAGGCTCAAAACGCACAGATTACGCGGATCAACTTCAATTGCTCTTGAAGCAAATTCCACCCGAGTACTCGTGCTATTCGGACGCTTTCTACCATAAATCCGCTTTTGTCCCACATCCAAGTATCCTGGGCGCAGTGGGAATGAAGCTCGCCACAATTTCAAAATTCAAAATGACTAAGGCCACAAGACATCAGCTGGCACTCATTCCTTCCAATTTTGTAACGCAGCAATTCAATTTGAAGCGGGCTGTACTTGAAGTTCAAATGCCAGTCGAGGGAGATAAGGATTTACTTGTACTTAATACTCATCTGGATGCATTCTCCCAGGGGACAAACACAATGGAAATGCAGGTAGCAGAGGTTAAAGAAATCCTGGAAAAAGCAACAACAGATGGGAACCCGTGGATTATGAGCGGTGACTTTAATCTATTGCCTCCAGGTGCATATGAACTCATTCGCGAAGACGAACGTGCTTACTATAAACCGGATACTGAACTTGCAGGCCTCTACAAAGAGTTTCACACAATCCCGTCGATAGATGATACAAAGCCAGAAAACCCAAACCGAAGTAAATGGTTTACGCACTTTCCTAACGGCAACCGCGCAACCGGACCGGATCGAACAATTGACTATGTATTCTATTCGCCGCGCGTTAAGCTCGGGCCGTACTCAATTAGATCAACAGACACTCTCAAGATTTCTGATCATTTGCCATTTCGTGCAGAGTTCAACCTGCCCTGAAAGTTCTGATCGCAGAGGATCATAGTGCGCTTTCTAACTCTTGCGTTGTTTCTGGGGATCAGCGCTTCAGTGATTGCTGGTTCGATTTATCGCTATCGAATTGTTACACAGCCCACGGTGTTTGTTGAAGCACCTGCAAGCAAAACAGTCCTGGCGCAGATTCCAGTTGGAACGGCAGTGCAAGAAACCGGACTCCCGGGGAAACCCTGGATTGTAAAGCAGGCGGGAGAAGATTGGATTCACGTAGCCTACTGGGGTGAGGTGGGCTGGATTCCAGTTCAAGCTGTTTCTGAAATTTCAAATATCAAAAAACCCTCAGCGGAGGATTTCCGCGGCCTTTGGATTGGCAATGCGCATTGCAAACAACGGAGTTTTCTAAACATTCAATTCAATGGAAGTTTCCAGGGTTCGCGTTGCATTTTTTGTAGTGTGGAAGGTTGCCCGGAAGGTATATCCGGATCCTGGAAAATCAGAGACGGTATGCTTTGCATACAGGAAGCCCGCGGAGAGTCTGCATGTTTCTTTCTGTGGAATCAAATGCTAATCAGCGATCCCGAATCTGGCTTTATCTGGGAATACCATGGAAGCGCCCCACTGTCTGGACTTAGAAGATGAGTCGCAACCGCTTGCAATTGATTTGCGTTCTATTTGCGTTTACTCTGCTAGTTGCGTTCTGCAATGATTTACGGCCCGAGCAACCGGGCGGAATTGCGGATGATACGGCGCGATTCCTGGCAGGGATGAGAATAGCTGAGTCCAGTCCACTGTACGCCAAAACGCAGAACGATGATTGGCGGGAACACAATCGTGAAATGGACGCGGCCTTTGCTCAATTTAAAACAGTGTACGCAGAGTCTATGCGCGAGTGGTCGAACAAAACAATCCCAGAACAGCCGCGTGTGCTATTCTATCCCTTTGGCGGTCCTGATCAGCTAATACCGCAAATCATCTTTCACAAATCAACCGAGTATATTCTCTTCGGCATGGAACCGGTCGGGTCTCTAGCAGATGTAAACGCGCTGAACCCGGCGCAATTACGGGATACCTACTCAATTATCCGCCGAGCCCTTTCCTGGTTTTTAACGTATACCTACTTTCAAACATATCAAATGGATCGATGGCTACGCGGGAACAATGCTGGCGGAGCTGCGTCCGTTCTAATGGTATTCCTGGCACGGAATGACAGTCGCATAACGTTAGTTGTTCCGGTAAGAATCGACTCAAATGGGAACCTGGAATGCCTTGCCAGAGAAATTCCCGACCCAGATCAATGCAAGCCTGTCGGTAACTTTTCTGGTACCATTCCTGGAGTGCGTATTTATTTCTCGAAGGACAATATTCCTCGAACCGTTACATACTTTTCAATCAACGCGAATGATGATTCGCTTGCCCGTCAACCTCAGTTCCTGCGCTACATTCGATCGCGAGGCGAGCGTGCGACTTTCATGAAGGCGGCATCGTACTTATTGTACGGAAGCAACTTCAACATCGTTAAGGATTTTATAGCCCGGGAATCCGAGATTATCCTAACAGACGACGCCGGCCTTCCCCATTCTGTTATGGACAGGAAGGAAATGCACCTGGAGTATTTTGGATCGTATATTGAGCCTATGCCAATGTACAGAAACCTGAAGCAACCTGAATTACAAAAAGTGTTCGAGCATGCAAGAGATCTTCCATTCGAAATAGGTTACACTGCGTCCTGGAAACGGGGGTATTCAAGCCTGATCCTGGCCAGAAAGAAGAAATGAATTCTTTGAAATTCTTATCCTTTGAAAGCTTCAATGGCGGGTTTGATCATCCCGGGTTTAAAGCGCAGGATGCAACGGCTTTGCGGAGCTACAATTTTTTCAACATGATCACGGTAATGGATTACAACGCCAGGCAACAAAACCTCGCGCGCGATTACTCGAATCTCTTCGTGATTGTAGCGTGATTCACGCAGGCTTTGCACAAGTCCTTGTAAGCGATCTCTCATTTCAACTGCGAGTTTGTATTCTCGGTATTTGATTCTAAAGGCAGCCTGTTTATCGACTGGAATTTTTCCCTTCATACGTTGCACGTACGCTTTGATCACTTGAATTTCTTCAGATCGTCTGTAGAACTCGCGCTCTGCCGGTTCCAGTTCTTCTGCAGTCATATCAAAGTATTTCTGATTCTTATGGTGAATCCCTATGAATAAATGTGTGGGTATGTTGCTTCTATTTCCAATTACATCCGCTGCTACAGAACCAAATGTTCGAATTTCTCCCGCAGAAATTGCAGATGAGCGAGTTTGCAAATACAGATCACCCAGACAAAAAACCTCTGAGCCAATTAACGACTTCTCTATACTGATATGTCCATCGACAATCATTCTTGTATTTTCAACATACACTGCGTTAAGGTTTCCTCCGACTACAAGTTGTCCTTCGCGTCTTGTGTTGATCCCATTTCTAACAGTAAGAGAACCGCCAATTCGCAGATCAGCTGACTCAATGAGACCAAGCACCTCTACGTCCCCTGCTGCCTCAACTTTAGAACCGCGCTCGATGGTTCCCGTTATGCGAATATTGCCATCATAATCTATGTTCCCGCTTGCAAGTCCAACGTTGCCAGCAATCTCAAGGACCACGAATATTAGCCCCAGTTTTTCCGGGGATTGCCGGCGTCCTCTTCGCAAGCACCGCTCCGCTCGCTACAGCCTGAAATCGGTTAATGTTTCTGAAATCTGCATGCCCATCCTCTTGAATTGTCACAGGCGCTGGTGGCTGAATTAGAATGTCAATTTTGCCGTCCTGCGAAGGAGTTGGGCGGATTCCCTGTGCTACTATTTCTTCTACTGAAGCATTGCCGTGTGACGTCCGAAAACGCTCCAGTAGACGCTGCACTGCGGAAATGTCCGTTCCAAATACAATCCCATGCCCGTCAAGGAGCCCAATTAGATGCTGATAGTCGATGACAGGATGGAAGTATCCATGGATGCGCAATCGCGCTACCATCTGATCTTCATCGACGACAAGCTCTGCAGTAGGCAGACCCCTTTCTTCTACCGGTTCGCTCAAAGGCCCTCCGCGGCATCGGGTTGTGATACCTAACGTCAGGCTCAGTCGATAAACAACCTGCGCTTTGAGCAAGCATTCATTTGAAAAAATATACTCGAATCGGATTGAAAATAAAGAGCGATGGGCAGTCTGTGACCGTGATTTCCTGGATTCGCGTAAACCATCTGCAGCTCATACGATCTACGATAGGCGGCGTCTGGCTGTTCCATGGGATTTATAGCAAGATTCTGGTGGGTATTCCCAGACACCAATTGATCGTCGCGCGCATCCTTGGTCCGGATATGGCCATGCCGATTACTTTCTTAATTGGCATAGGTGAAGTACTGATTGCCGCATGGTGGCTGAGCGGCAAATTCCAACGCACCTGTGCTGCGTTTCAGACTCTGATCCTTGCCAGCATGAATTTCCTGGAAATCCGCCTTGCAAACGATCTGCTATTGTCCGCCGTCGGAATGGTTTTTCTAAATATTATTCTGGTCTGCTCGGCCTGGTATGTGGCCATCCATTCAACAAGCCGCGTGCCTGCGGAAAAATCCTGAGACACTCCCGGGCGCGGCATTCATATGGTCCAATCTGGAATCATTCCAAAGCAAACTGCACAATCCTTACCCATCTGAACTACCCAGATTAAGCGATCGGGTAAGGGAACAAGGGCGGATTCCATTTTGAATTCCCTGTGATACAATTAGTAGTAAACCTTTAAAAATTTCGGTTTAGGGCTGGACAAATTCGGACGGGCGTGAAACGATTGATGTTAGCACGAATCCCTCCTCTTTCTCCGCAAATCCTCTCCGTAAGTCTTTCCAAGTTTATGCCAGTCGAACTGCTGCGATAGAGATCGTGTGCAGTGCAATTTGATTAGGAAAAGTAAGATATGAAACTATTCGTAGGCAACCTGCCGTTCTCGGTAACGGAAGAAGAGCTTCACAACCAATTCGCGGCACTGGGAAATGTTCTCTCCGCGAAAATCATCACAGATCGCGAAAGCGGCCGTCCAAGAGGATTCGGATTTGTCGAAATGGCAAGTGAAGAAGAAGCTCGTTCAGCAATTGCCGAACTGGATGGAAAGGAAATCTCCGGACGTCAGATCGCGGTTAGCGAAGCCAAGCCACAGCAAAACAATGGTGGCGGCGGTGGTCGTGGGCGAGATAACAGAGGCGGCGGCGGTCGCGGTCGTTACTAAGCCAACTATTCTCTCAGACGAGTGACTCATCGGGTCACTCGCATTGTTTCCTTACATTCCTGATCCCCTCAAATTAGTCGGGGTATTTCTCTTCCATTGGATCCGGCTCTTCAATCGCTCCGGCTTTACCAGAAACATCAGATACAATCTTTCCGCTGGAATTCAGTTCTGCCTGCCACGGTGCACTCTTCTCATTGCGCATATCCGCAAGCGTTGGATAAATGTGGCCCAGGAATTTTATGCCATTGTCCCTGGTGAGTTGTAAACGATGCGCAGCTGGATTGTTGTCATTCCCGTAGCCGCGAAATGTGTACTCCCAGATCTGTTTGCCCGTAGGATCCAATTTCAAAATCCAGATCTGACTCATGGTAGAAGGATTGTAGTAAACACCTGAATTAATATAGAGATCCCCATCCGACGTTTCAACGGCACTGCCGACTTCAATTGCAGGGCGACCGGCTTTTTTGATGAGTTTCTTCCATTGCAGTTTACCGCTTGCGTCAAGCTTAACTATGATTCCTTCTTGATCGCCGTTTAGAGTTCCGACGATTAACATTCCGCCATCGCGCGTCTTCAGGAACGGGGCAAAGATTAAATCAGTATTTCCAGTGTAGCGTTCCTGGTAAGAATACACAGCAATCTTATTTTCTTCGCAATAGGCAGACCCTTTCCGATAGAGGGCCGATGATTTATACCCAGGAGCTGCACCATCTGGTTCAGGCGGCATATCATCCGGCGAATTCTCTGGCTGCGCTGAATTAGATTTGCCCCAGATATACCAGTCGGGGTAAACATACACCCAGTATCCGGCAGCTGCAGGCTGATTACACCAGGATTCTGTATCATAAAAACCGTAGTCGGAAAACTCTCCATACGATTGACGATCGGCGGGGCAATTGACTTTGATTTTGAAATCAGAATACTTCCCACCGACAGAAGCCTTTTCCTGGGCTGGATCAGCGTGCAGATTGAACGAAAATACAAAACCGGAAATTAAAAGGATAAACAAATATCGTCTTGCGGAAAGCAAATGTATCATGCCCAAATAAAAAGCCAGCTTCCCAAATACGTCAAACACAAACTTACTGGACCGGGCTCAATCCCAGGACAGATTCACCAAACCGAAAATGCACAATGATACGACCGCCGCGGATGCGTTGCGTTGCTGTGCCACTTAGCTTTCGCGTGCGGCGCTGAATCGAATCGCTTCCAAGGCCCGTGCTTTCTGGGTGAACAGTAGAAGAAAGAAAGACGATTGAATGACCGCGCTTCCCATTCTTGCCTCGCAAAGAGAGATACGCAGATGATTGTCCATATTTCAAATCGTTGGTAGTGAGCTCCAGTAAGATTGCCAACAACTCGTCACGCATAGTAGTAGAAATTAGCTCCAAAGCCTCTTCATCGCTTGTAGTTACGCGAATTTGTTTTCCAGCCATCTCGTAACGACGATACAGAACAGCCCGCACCCCATTTGCAAAATCACGGCGCAGTAATAATCGATCTTTTTCTGCCATGATTCCTGCGCGGAATGCCTGGGAAATTTCGCGCGAAGTCATCTCCAGCTGATCGAGCAACCCGGGCTCCACCTGCCTCCGAATCCGCGAAGTTAAAAGAACCATGTCAGTCAGACGCGAGCCTAGCAAATCATGAATGTCGCGCACGATAACGCTACGAACTTCTTCTGCCACCTTGATCCGCGCCAACTGCAGACGATAATTCCTCACTTCACGATCGCGATTTCTGCGCTGTGTTCTAAATCGAAATACCAATCCATGAATCGCGCAGCAAATGACGCAGGTTGACACAAACTGAAAAACAAAGAGCAGTCCTTCCCTGGATTGAAATAGATCGTGTCGTTCAGAAAATCCCCGGGCCATATGAGCCAGGACCAGGAATGCTACAAATCCACAAAACTCTAGACTGGTTCCAGGAAATACAAACACTAGAAAGAGAATACACAATGTAATGGGAATCCAGGCCTGAGAATGCGTGAACACAAAGTCCGGATCGTGAAATCCCGTCTCTATTTCAGCCAGGATTGTAAACCACAGCAAGGCCAGGACGACTCCTCGGCGTCTGCTCCAGGAAATATTGCGCGGACGCAATGCAACAATTGCGAGGGCTGCCATGGATCCTGAGAAAATATCCAACCAGAAGAGGATTGGAATCCCTCGCATGTACTCAAGCGCCGCTCCAAACCATTGTAGAACCAGGGCTACCAGACACCAGACAATGATGCCTGGCATGAAGACAAAAGCCCGTGTTGCACGATCAGCGTGCTTACCTGATTTTATAAAGCCGTAGCTCAACATTTGCTTAGACGACAGCTATCACCGGTTGAGCCGCGGAACAACCGCTTTTCCTAACTTTCCGGCATCTCAAAGAATTTTCTGAAGGCAGTCACTGGCTTACCAGTAATTGCACCAACAATGCGATCCACATGCTCATGACAATTTTCGATAAAGAATCTATACGGCTTCTGGGTGCCCGCAGCACCGGTCCCGGCAACGAAGATCCCGGCCACATTCGTCTCCATGGTTTCTGGATTCCACTCGGGCTGCTGCGTCGTTGGGTCAGTCTTAATCCCGCATAGAGTGTACAACGTTGGATCCAGAACGTATCCGGTCAATAGCAGGATAGAATCGGCGAGAACACTCACAGTTTCGCCTGCGCTGTCTAGAATTACCTGTTCTGCCTGAATTTCCTTTACGGTGGACGCGGGAAAGAATCGGATCATGCCCGTTTTGATCAGTGAATTTAGTTCCGGTAGAATCCAGTATTTGATTGAATCCGCTGGCAATTCGCGCTGCCTGTAACTCAAACTTACCTGCGCGCCCGCTCGGTACAGGCGGATGGCTGCTTCTGCCGCAGAATTTTTTCCGCCCACAATTAGCACACGCTGCCCAAGATAGGTATGCGGATCTTTAAGGGAATGACTTACATGACCCAGGTCCTCGCCCGGAACACCAAGCATGCGATATTTGTGCATGTCCCCGGTAGCAAGAATTATGCGACGGGCTTCATACTGGCTTTCTCTTCCTGTACGCACATGTTTGCTTTGTACTGTGAAGCCCCCATTTCTCCCCGGCACAATCGATTCTACGTTCTCAAAGAACCGTATTTGCAATTGCAGCTGTGTTACAACAGCCCTGAGATACGTTAGGTATTCTTCGCGCTTTGCTTTGTTTTGATCAGGAGTGAGAAATGGAATTCCTGCAATTGCGATTCGCTCCGGTGAGCTAAAGAAATGAGTATCGGGCGGATACCCAAATACGGTCTGAGCCAGGCAGCCCCGTTCAAGGTGTGCATACGATAGCCCCTCACGCTTTAAAGCCGCGGCGAGTTCTATGCCGATTGGACCTGCTCCAACGATTATTGCATCAAGCATACATTGAACCTGTCATCCCATTCGCTTTTGTGAGCAACATGCTCGGAATGAAAACATCTGCCGATCCAGAGTCCAGCCGAATCCTTTTCGCGGCGAAAACGATTCGCCCCGTTTTTGAACAGCAGCTCATAAAACGAATAGACCGATTCTCCGCAACATGCGCCCGTGCACCTCAAGGAGATATAATATGAAAAGAAAACTGACAAAATTGACCCTGTGGCTCAGTGCAATCGCAATCATGTACGGAACCATGGCCAATTGTTTTGGTAAATTCCCGCTGGTGCGTAAGATCTATGAACTAAACGAGCTCGTAGGTGAAAAGGCAGGTGGCGGATACCTGGGGCGTTTCATTTCTACGGTTGTTATGTGGGTTTGCCTGATACTCCCAATCTATGGAATCGCTGGATTCCTTGACATACTAATCTTCAACCTGATTGAATTCTGGACTGGCACACCGTTGTTTATGAAAAGCGGCCAGACCCTTGGAAGCAATAGCAGTGTACTCATGGTCCCCGTGGACGCGAATACTCTCAGAATGGACGTAGCTGGACGCGAAAGCCTCTACTTCCTAAAAGACAAGCCCTACCAGGCATTTGTAATCCGCAACGGGCAATACGTTCCTGTTGAAGGTAGACTAACTGAGTCTGGCTATGCTGAGATTGTTGCAAACAATCAGGTAATCGTTACAGGTCAGTTTTCTCAGAGTGAAATGATTGCAGTTGAATCGCACATTCGTCGCGAGAGACAGCTTGCAGCAGAATCGACTGCAAAACCGGGAATCGAAGTGGCGAAACTACCAGCTTTCGCTCCATCTCATCTGTAGCAAATGGTTGACCGGGCTGTAACCGTGCGTTATATCTACCAGGTCAGGAGAATCAGATGAAAAAGATTACTGTAATTCTGGCCGGAGCAGCATTGGTTCTGGCCGCGACAACTCTGAGTGCTTGCCCAAATTCAAAAGGCAAGAAAGACGGCGACAAAGTCACCGTCGAAACTCAGCGCTAAACGGTGGCCCTTCGGGGCCACCTAATTTCTAGCCCTCGCCTTAATTCACCTCACAAAAACGCTTGTTTCTACCAGGCAGCAATTCATCGTCTGGCCGTGCAGAATCCGAGCCAGCCAGGCCGCGTAATCGCCGTCATTAATCTAAAGGGCGGCGTCGGTAAAACTACTCTGGCAGTAAATTTGGCAGCCGGCCTTGCCAACAGATCCAATGGAACGCGTAATTACAGTGTGCTGCTTGTTGATCTGGACTCACAGGCATCGGCCACATCCTACATGTTAGGTGAAACGCCGCTAGATCCTGAGAATAATATTCAGCATATCCTGGCACAATGGATGGCCGGTAAGCAACCCATTGTCCTGCCGGAAAACATTACAGGCAGGACATCGTCCAGAAATCCGATCTTTGGCGGCGCCTGGCCAAACCTCCACTTACTCCAGGCATTTCCCGGGCTACGCGAAGTAGAATACGGAGCGTACGTTAAATTTGCGCAGAAGAGTGATGTACTGGAACGCAAGAAACATTACTCCATTCTGCAATTCGTTCTGGAGAACGCGCGCCAGGATTACGATTACATTATCTTTGATTGTCCCCCCAATTACAATTGGATTGCGGCTGGCGCTGTACAGATGGCAGATGATCTCATTGTTCCTGTAATTCCTGATTTTCTTTCAACCAACGGACTACGGGATCTGGTTCTAACGGTTGCAGAGGACATTGCTATGCTCAGTCCCAGATCCGGTAAACGAATTCGCGCCATTGCACTTATGCTCTGGGATGCTAACAACAATGTTTATACACATTACATCCGTGACTTGCGCGAAGAACAACTTGTGCGCCTGCGCAATGAATCTCCACATATCAAGGAACTGCTTCGCGATTGTGAAATCTGGGACGGTCTCACGCGGCGGGTGCTCGTTCAGAAGTTGGCTCAAACATACAGAGCAATCGTAAGCGAGGATGCAGGGCAAATATCCAGATCGGAATTGGATAAAATGGTGGATTCGGTTTTAGACTGGAAGACCCCGGAACCAGCCACGGAGGAAAAGGAATGAATGCACTTGAGCTTAAAGCATTACTACAAGAAGCTGCAGGGGCACCTGTTGAAAAACTTGCCCTTGCAGAAATCACTAAACTCGGCAAGGCCGTTGGGCAATCCCTTGGAAAATTGAAAGATGCCTTACATCAAGAGGCCCTGGGAAATATTCTCAAATCCATTCTACCCGAGGATCGCAGACTTTTTGAAACACTCAGGAAATCGGAAGAAAAACGCAAGGTCGACAAACTCACATCGTATAAGAATGCAAAGGTGCGTTGCGACAAGATCACAAATGAAATCAGACCCCTATTAAATGCGATTCGTAAAGCAAACGAAACGGGTGCCATTGCAATTCTAGAAAGTCTGTCTCCGGAGCAGGCTGAACAATTAAGTTTGATGGCTAACGTTTCTGATCCCCAGGGCAAGTTCTTGAAACTGACGGCCAAAAATCGTGCAGCCTGGTTGGGTGGACTTGGAATAAAGGTGAGCGGCTTTGAGTCAGCCAAAAGGCGCAAAACCAAATAAGCAACCAATCCTGGCCATAGTCGAGGCGCGCCTTCGTAAAGTCTCGGGAGCCATTAGCGCCTCCCGCATTCGCGACCTGATCGGCAAAGATCTGGAATCGGACGTATCAATTTCGTCTCTTGAAACGTTGCTTGAGGAAGAATGCGGCAGACCCCACAGCACCATCTGTCTGGAGAAACAGGGTGCGCTAAAGAAATTCTTCATAGGCAAAGAGAATATTGTAATTGAAGATGAAAGCGAACGAGCGCTTTACAAGCCTTTTGCAGCTCTTCTGGAGCGTAAAGGGTTTCGAGCTCAGCCACTTGATCATACGCGCGCAGCAAAGGGAATGATCGGAGAGAACCACTGGCGGTACCCGGACATCATAGGGTACAAATCCGGTGTCGAACAATCAGACATGAAGCGTCTGGCTGAAAGGACAGGAGTTCAGAACACTGACACACTGGTTGGATTTGAACTGAAACTGGAGCTGCAACCCGGGTCAATTCGCTCAGCTTTCTTTCAATGTCTGGCGAATTCTTATTGGGCCAATCAACGCTATGTTGCGGCTCCTGTCATTGACCACGAAGCGCATGAAGTCTTCCGCGACCTGAGCCAGCATTTTAACGTCGGGCTCATTGAAATTGCCTGGGGCGACAGACGACTTCGCGATATGGAGAATTTGAAGATCGTAGTCGAATGCAAACGCTCGGAAATTGATCTAAATGCACTGGAATTACTCAGAAAAAGCTGGCCCGACCTCGATTCCTTTGTGAAAAATGTCGGACACTGATCCATATTCAATACGTACGTAGTATCCGAAATAAAAATTTTTCGGCGCTTCACCCGGGTTGATCCCCAATTTCGATATGCAAGTTTAACCACCTCAACAGGGTATGCGCGAATGAATCCGGTCATTACAGGAATGGGAGTCATCTCGCCGCTCGGAAACGGAATCACTGATTTCTGGGAAAATTTACTGGCGGGGAAATGTGGCATACGAGATATCACCAGGTTTGATGCGTCCAGTTTCCCGTGCAGAATCGCAGGCCAGACAGACTTTCATGCGGAAGACTTTCTTGAGCGCCGGCTCGTTCGCTTCACATCCCTGGCAACCCAGTTTGCCTGCGCTGCGTTTGTGTTGGCGCGAAAGGATGCCAATATTGTCGATTTCAGTTCGCGCACGGACGTAATTGTGGGTTCTGGCGTTTCAAATCTTGGCCCAGTGATGGATCAAATAGAAAAGACTCCAGATGTTCTGGACGCCTATTTGCAAACGGATCCCCTTCTGATTCAAAAAATGTTCATTGGGGGACCGGCATCGGGCATTGCACTTCTAGCGGGAGCAGGCGGCTTTGTGACTACGGTTTCGACTGCATGCAGCAGCGGAATCAACGCAGTTGGGCTTGCAGCAGATCGCATCAGACATGGCAAAGCTGATCTAGTGATTGCTGCAGCGTGCGACGCACCGCTCAATCATCTGGTCCATACCGGGTTTTGTTCTTCCGGACATTATACCAGCGTAAACGATCCAGGCGCGCAGAAGCCGTTCGATCTAAATCGGGAGAAATGTGCGCCCGGTGAAGGCGCGGCTGTATTCATAATCGAAAGCGATCGACGCGCGCGTGCCCGCGGCGCTAGAATTTACTGCGAGATTGCCGGGTTCGATGCAATAAACGAGAACACAAGTGAACTCTATTTTCTGGATAAGACAGCATCGCGCTGGGGCGCGCTGATTTCTCGCATGGCCCGCGGCGCGAATCATGTAAATGCTCATGGGATTTCTGATCGAGTAGTGGATCAGGTGGAATCTGTTGCAATTCAGAAAGGGTTCGGACGCAAAGCGAAACGAATCACGGTCACATCGATAAAAGGGGCCGTCGGTTCGGGGCTTGCCGCTGCGGGCGGATTTCAAATCGCTGCAGGTGCCAAGACTGTGGAAACAGGAATGGGACCACCGACGCTTAATCATAATGCAGACGATCCAGCAATCGCTCTGAACATACTTACAAAACCAACAAAAATCAATCCGCAAATGATTCTGATCAACAGCCACGGGGTTACTGGCTACAATTCAGTTTTGAAACTCAGGAGATACCGCATATGATGACAGTCGAAATAATCAGCACATGGCTCTTTTTTGCAAACTGCCTTGGTCTCATCTTGATAACATTAACGTTGCTTAGACTCCAGGACCATGCCCTCAAGTATTCATTCGCAGCAGTCATCACTACTGGCCTTCTTTACACAAATCCCCTGCTGGCGTTCTGGCTTCCTAACATTGACATGGACGCGCGATTGATGCTTTCACGCCTGGTGTTCACTGGTGTGCTCACCCTCGCAAACACGTTTGTAATATTCATAATTGTCTTCTGTCGTCTACAGGCGGAATTTAAACATTTCAGGTTCATTGCATTCCAGGCCAGCATCCTCGGGCTAATCACACTTGTGTGGACTGGCTTTCTTCCGGAAGGAATATATGTTCGTGAATCGGGTGAGTTTGCGCTCAATCAAGGATTGGCGCAGCGATTGTTTGTGGGCTCAAGTGTCCTCTATGCGACCTACATGGCATTCCTTGCCTGGCGCGGGTACACTGGAACACAGGAAGAAATCTTGCAATTCCAGATTCGCTATCTTATTGGAAGTGGCGTTGCCCTTGCTTTCATTCTGACAATTAGTAACGCAATCCTGCCTTACCTCACGCAAAGGTCTTTCTTTGCCCCCGTTGCCATGCTCGAACTAACCCTGTACTGGAGCGGCGCTCTATTCATTCTGGTTCAAGGCCAGGTATTGCTTGTGCGCCAGGATTTTGCGCGGATACTCCGCGATCCCGCTATGGGCGACCATGGAACGTTATACGGCCTTCGTTCATTGCTCTATGCTTTTTCTTCCGTTCTCAAGACCGGAAGCCCCGTGGATGAAACGATTCGTTTTACCCTCCCACCCAATCGCCAACTTGCATTGCGTCTTGCTGCCGCGTCGGAGCCAGTCATTCAAAACTCTGACACTGTTCCGCTTGGCTGGTATGAAGGCCAGATGGACGAGCTACAACGCATTCGCGCTGAAAACTTTAGACTTTCAATTGCAGTGGAACAGGGACGTCAGTTGCTCCAACACAACGGTGCCCACCAAAGCGCAAACGAAGAGATCCGTAACATAGCAGCTCCGCAATCCAACGAAGACACAGGTTCCCTCTCGCCGCTTGAGGTGGCAGAAAAGGCCACCATATTAAACTACTTACAAAAGAATCGGTTCAATCAGGCACGAACAAGCCGCGAGCTTCAAATTCGTCCCAATACGCTGATTATCAAAATGCGCAAATTTGGAATTGCGCGACCAGCTCCCAGGTCGCGTTCCCGCAAACAAGTTTCAGATTAACGCAGCACCAGACGGGGTTTCAACATGACCGTCCGCGTGGCGGGCGAACCTGCCCTGAGCTTTGTCATGGACGGGAGCGTCTTCTTTCCAGGGCCAACCGCCAAACGACGTTAGGCGATAATCATCGAACGCTTGCTGGATTTCCTGCTGCGTATTCATCACAAACGGTCCATACCGAGCTACAGGTTCGCCAATCGGCCTGCCCTGAAGTAGTAGAATCTCACAAGGCTCACTGCCCGCTTGAATACTTGCGTCGGACTCTGGAACTAGTTGAACTGCAGTTCCAACTGTCGTGTCCGTCCCGGCAATCGTTGCGCGATTTCCCTTGAAAAAGTAGATTACGCGATTGCTTCCGGGCCTCGCCGGCGGAAGAGTCCAGCTAGCGCCTGCTTCCATGCGAATTGTAAGAATCTTGATGTCAGATTCAGGCGAAGCAGCCCAGGAGTCTGGAGGCGGAACAACTCCCCTGGCCCCCGGAATTTCACCTGCATACACCAGGATTTCTGTCCTTTTGCCGGCGGGGTCCACAATATCAACACGTGGGATTGTTTCATTCCAGTACATTGAAAAATATGGCTGGGCCATTTTGTTTTTCATTGGGAGGTTCAGCCATATCTGGAAAAGCTCGGCTGGATTTCCATTTTCTTGATCAAGGAGTGGAAACATTTCAGAATGAACAATTCCCTTGCCAGCTGTCATCCATTGAACATCTCCTTTTCCAAATCGTGCGGCCGCGCCCAATGAATCGCTATGATCTATAAATCCACTGCGTGCGATTGTGATTGTTTCAAACCCACGATGTGGATGCTGTGGAAAGCCCGGGATCGAATCTCCGTGATACATGCTCCAGCCGTCTTTGCCGGAAAAATCATTTCCAATCTGACGACCTTCAAGGCTTGCAACGGGCGCTAGATGATCGTTCCCCTGCGGGTAAGCATCCTTGTGATGCGCGCAGAACAGAAAAGGATCCAGTGTGGGCCAGGGAATGGATTCGAGCGGCGCAGTTGCAATTATCGATGACATGTCCTTAATAAGAATATTCCCATTCCAATTTCCACAAGAATTTATTTTACCGAGCCTGACGGTCCCTGAATTCAGTCGGAGAGCAGCCAAACCGTGCTAAAAATACCTTATGAAATGACGATTTGGAATTAAAGCCCGCGGCGTATGCAATCGAAAGTATGGAACGATTGCGCTCTGTCTTCAGAAGCGTCGCAGTCTCATTGACAATTCTTCCAGACGAAGCAACAGGTAGCTTTGATCGAACTATAGACGAAAGAACATTGGTTCTGCCTGCATTGCAAGCGCTCACGTCGGCACTTTCCAACATTGAAAACTGGTACGGTGCGGCCACGCGGCGCTTTGTTGCTCTTCAAATTGAATACAGCGATTCTCCATGATTGAAATACGCTTCCCAATACAGCTTGTAGACTTGCCGTAGTTCAAAAACTAACGGCCCCAGGAAAAGCAAGGCGGACAACAAATGACAGACTTTATTCTAGGCCAACGTGATCACTTGATTTTGATCCGGGGCTTGATTGCAGTTTTAGCACTCGCTACACCAGTCAATGTGTTTGTGGCTATCATGGGCGGAGCTTCACCGGATGGAAAGGGATTCCTGCATTCGTTGGCATTGGTAGTTGGAATGGAACTGGGCTGCGTTCTTGGTTTCTTGCTAATTGCTCGAATGGTCGATTCGATTTTGATTCTTGGGCCGGCGTGGACTACGTTCAGTTACCTCGGAATATTTTTGGGTGCAATTGTGTTCGTAATCGGATTTAATGTTTTTGTAGATAATCTGTTCCAATTTAAACAGGGCAACTATGCCCTTTCAATCTATGGACTGTTGGCTTTGTTGCTGTTCTGGGGCGCTGTGATTTTCCTGGGCGGATTGATTGGCCGCTTTGCGTGAGGCCGCTAGCAGTGAATACATTGGCTTACGCCTGAACAGTCGGGGCTTTTTGCAGCCCCGCCAGACTTACTTCACGGAATTCCAGGCGAATGCACGCGTTGGATCATTTGGAGCAGACGCTGTGCAGATTTTAGCATTTGCGGCTTTGGAGCACGATGAGCTTCCAGAAATCTTGCAACCAGCTTTGCTGCATGCATCTCTGCTTCCACGGCATTGATTTTTGCCTGAGCAGGCTGCACTGCTTCCACTTCCACAGCTAAAACAGGTCTCCGCTTTGAGTTCCATCCACGCAGGCGTAACAAGAGCTCCGATCAGAATAAGGGTAAATAGTTTTTTCATAGGTCCTCCGAATGGAGAAATTCTAGCATGCGAGCCGACTCTTGACAATAGGGAAAAACATCCGATACGGGTCAATTTTGCTTAAACTCAATACCCAGGATTGTTGCATCGTCCTGCCTTGCCTGGCCATTCAAGAATCCATCCAGACCCTGGATTACAGTTTCAATACTGTCTGTCAGGGTTCGATTCGCTTGAAGTTGCAGAATGTCTTGAACTCGATTTTCGCCAAACTCTTCGTTCGCCTGATTGAACTCCTCAAATATTCCGTCTGTAAAAAGATACAGACGACTTCCCGGTGCAAACTGAACCTCGTGCGCGGAATATTCAGCACTACGTAGAATTCCAATCATCTTCCCGCGCTTGTCGAGCAGTTCGGTTCTACCATTTCCCATTACCAGGGCAGTCGGATGCCCGGCCGATGCGTACTGCAACCTGCGATTCTTAGTATCAACGTCGACAATCAGAGCCGTCAGAAAGCTCCTCAATGGAGCATAACGTTCCATGAATCCGGTATTAAACAGTTTCATCAAGGCACCGGGATCTACGTCCATGTCCTTGAGATTGTCGTAGAATCCCTTAATCGCCATTGTGATCAAAGCTGCCTGCACGCCGTGACCGGTAGCATCTGCCAGGAGGATTCGGTGAATGTGATCGTTTACGCGACTCACAGCGTAGAAATCTCCACCGACTTCCGACATAGGAAGATATCTGGGCACGATTTCTAGAAGGTCTTTTGGACTTGATTGAACCAGAAGCGACTGCTCCTGCACGGCCTTGGCCACGGAGAGATCCAGGCGAATTGTACCCAGCGTTGCGTTTAATTCTCGCGTTCTTTCCTTGACGTTTGCCTCAAGGCCTTCTGAAAATAGTTTTAACTCACCTGCAAGATTCTCAGCCTCCGTGAAGGCGCGCGCAAATTTTCTGGATAGTACTGCTCCCTGAAATACAATGAATATTAAAAAACCATAGCTTGACGAATACGGAACCTGATAGAGATACCCAAGAGTTTTAAGAATATCAATTATGATTGTTACCGCAAATAGCCCAAACCCAACCAGGAACAACCTGGCCCCGGGACGCCTGTGCGAAAACGCAGATACAAGGACATACACAAAGTAGCAAATGCCCAACAGGATTGTGATCTGAATTGGAAGAAGCGTATGACCATACACAGTCATCGGGAAAGCAACTGCAATTATCGCCGCGCCACCGAATATGGTTCGCATAACCAGACTCACTCTGCGTGAAAATTCCACAGGAAATAGGGATTCAATATACGATGTGAAAACAGAAGCGCCAGCGTAGAGCGTAAAGAATTCCAGCTTATGAACAAGTGTAAAAGGAATTACAGGCCAGGCGTCGAGTATGAGCCTTTCTCCAAGACTTACAGTTCGCAACGCCATTAGAATACAGAAACTGCCAAAGTAGAATGGTGTTGAATCCTTTCGGCGGTTCAGATACAATCCTAGATGATAGAAGCCCATTGTGACAAGGGAACTGAACACTATAACATCAAGGACAAACTTCTTCCTTGCTGCTCGTTCGACTGCAGCCGCAGAACCAAGCTTGATAGTATTCCAGAGTCCTGCTTGAAAGAAATGAAAATTGGAAACATGAAATACAAGATCGAGCCGATGGGGTTGGCCCACCGGGATTTGCTTCAGCTGCACGGTTGCATGCCTGAGGAACGGAACTGAATCGGATTCTGATTTGCCAATTTGGCCATTTTCAGAGTGCAGGCCACCGTTCACATAGAGCTTGTAGGCTGTTGCGGCATTGGTCATTGCAAGCGCAAGATCCGGAGTAGATTCAGGGAGCAGAATGCGGACGCGGTAGGTTGCATAGCCGTAGGCAGGGAAACCCTGGTTCTGCCATTGGCCTGGAACATTGATAAGGCTGCGGTTACCGACAACTCCGGCATCTGGAGGCAAAAATTCCCTCCAATAAAACTCCCACTGCCCTTCCAAATTCAAAAGTGAATCAGACTTGAAATCCCAGGTGCGCAGGTCGATCACACCATCTGTAACCCTGGGAGTCACAGGCACTTCTCCCTGGCGACAGCCCACTGCGCAGAATGCAAAGATTGCGGCAAGAATTGAGAGGGCTTTCATGCTGTGAGCTGTTCCCTGCGGACCAGACTATAATATCGGATTCTGATGGGGAAACCAGGAGTGCCTGGAGTTTTTGCGGAACGTCAGGCGAAATACTACTTTGTCAGCCCGTTTGTTCTGATCCAGGCAGCTATGCTGTCCCCTTTGATTGCTTTGGAATACAGGAAACCCTGCGCATTATCGCAGTGCAAATCGCGAAGCAGCTCTTGCTGATATTTCTCTTCAACTCCCTCTGCTACAACCGTCATTCCAAGAGTCTGTGCCATGGCCGTAACAGATTTTACTATCTGATACGAATCAGGCGATTGATCATCGCCACTGATAAACGAACGATCAATCTTCAGGCAATCCACAGGCAGATCTTTCAAATAACTGAGCGAGGAGTATCCGGTTCCAAAATCGTCGATGGCAAGTTTGATGCCCATGCTCTTAAGCTTTCGCAATACAACAAGAATCTCGTCCAGATCGCGGATGAGCATACTTTCCGTAATTTCAAGTCTAAGGCGCGCAGGTTCTAGATCGTAATAGTTCAAGGTTTTCAGGATCTCAGCGGGCAAGTCAATCTGAGTAAACTGCCTGATCGAAACATTAACGCTCATGACAAGATTTCTTAAACTCGAATCTTCATCCGTCCAGTGCCTGAGTTGCCTGCACGCTTCCATGATAACCCAGTTACCTATTGAAAGAATCAACCCTGTATCTTCTGCAATTGGAATGAATCGTTCCGGGGGCATCATTCCGTGTACTGGATGTTCCCATCGCAAGAGGGCTTCAAATCCCTCCAGTCGATTCTGAGCAAGCGAAACGATTGGCTGGTAATGCAAGGATAGTTCTTCGCGCGTAAGGGCTTGCTTGAGGTCTGTTTCAATCTCCATAGTGGCCATCAGTTCTTGCTGCATTTCAATACTAAAAAACTGATAGGGCTTTCTGTGTTCCTTTGCGCGATACATTGCGATATCCGCGTCGCGCATCAACTCTTCTCCCGTAGCGTAGTCCTCTGTATTGATTACAATGCCCATGCTGCCCGATGTCTGAAGCACATGGCCCATGATGGAAACTGGTTCGCGCAGTAGGACCTGAATTCTATCCAGAATTGTAAGCACATCTTGTTTGGATTGAAATTCCTCAAGAATCAGGGCGAACTCATCCCCACCCATTCGAGCAGCTGTGTCCACGGCGCGCACGCAGCTGCGCAAAATGTTTCCCACATGGCAGAGCAATTGGTCTCCCATAAGATGGCCCAGGGTATCGTTTATTTTCTTAAATTTATCCAGGTCCATGAGAACAAGCGCGAAATGATACGAATCGCGTCGCTTGCTCCGCTCAACAGCTCTATTCAACCGTTCATTGAACAAATTCCGATTGGGAAGAGCGGTTAACGGATCATGAAACGCCTGGCGCGTGATTGTGTCTTCGTACGATTTTCTTTCTGTAATATCTTCATAGATATAGTAGATTCCAGCGATTGCGTTTTCAATTATTACGGGAAACGCCTGCATGGTGACTGGAATTGCTCTGCCATCTTTGTGAAGGCGAATCGTCTCTTTCGGAACCGTAATTCCACTCAGGATTGCTACTCTGTAATTCTCGCTTTCAAGTAGTAGTTCTTTCGGAATGATTAATTCGCGAACGCTCCTCTGCCGGATTTCACCTAACGAGTAACCAAATAGAAGTTCAAACGATGAATTGCATTCAATCACATTTCGATCTGCGTCCATAAGTACCATGGACAATGGAGAATTATAGAACAGTTGTTTGTAAAATGCGCGCTGCCTGTCCATTGCAGACTCGAGCAATTTGCGCTCCGTTATGTCTACAACCGTACCTTCGTAATATGAAATGTTGCCATCGGAATCCTTAACCTGGCGTGCATTCTCTGATATCCAGATTATGCTTCCGTCTTTTCTGCGAACCTGAGATTCAAACTGAAACACAGCACCGGTCGATTCAACTGCATGAATGAATTCATCGCGACGGCGCGGATCTACATACAACTCAGTCCTAATGTTTTTAAAGTATTCAATCAGCTCTTCGCCGGAGACAAATCCGTAAATTTCCGCCAACCTCAAGTTCACAAGCAGGTATTTTCCGGCAGGAGTAGTTAAGAAAATCCCTTCAACTGAATGATCAAAAAAACTGCGATATACTGAATCGTCGGGCGGCGTGTCCATACTTCTGTTGTTTCATCAAGCATATTGCGTGCCAGCTTTACCCTCACAAACACGTCTTGAAGCAGATCAATCGTAGCTTGATTGCATCGGAAAGGGAACAATGCCCTCAAATCAGGCAGTTTTCCGGACTAACATTTCTGGTTCAGCGCATGATTTGAAAATAAGCGAGGATCTTTGTGTCGGGCTGCTGCGTAAGATAAACCCTTCCGCCAAATCGGCCGGCTGGAGGCACAGAAAATCTGAAGCTGAGCGTATCCCCATCCTGGGTAACCGAACAACTCCTGGGGATTGCTTTTCCAGACGCGTCGTACAACATACAACCCAGCTCAGGCGAACGTTTGCCGACTGCGCGGAGGGTTACGTCTCCTTTTTCATTGGCAAGTGTGTCGTCCAGAAACGAGAGACCACTCTCGACAAATGCTCGCGTCAGAATCATTTCTCTCATTGGGGGAAACGGTTTGTTCTCTCCTTTCGCGTCGAGTCGTACAATTGCCAGATTCTGCATCGATCCACCAGGCTGATCCGGAATGCGCGTTTGTAGTTTAATGAAATATGTACGAGCGTCTGGTAATCTATAATAGAAGCGAATTCTCTCATGCGACCTGAACGACGGCAGTACTGCGCCCGGAATGGTCTTTCCGTCTGTCCCGTACACAACTGAGGTCACGAATGAATCCGATCTTGAAACTTCAATCCAGGGAAATCCGGAAACCGGAGCAAAATCACTTCCAGAAATTCTAATGCGTTGAAAATCCAACAATGAATTGGAAAAAAGTTTTCCAGACACATCCGGTAGAATGGGACCAGGCTGATTTGCAATCAGAGTAAATGCGTGAACGAGTCCGAACTTGCGTGTGTCGCCTGCTTCTCTTGCCTGCAGATAGACCTTATACCTCCCGGCTCGCGGGACCGTATAGCTACAACTAACCTGATCGGATTTCTCCCGCACACAAAACGCGCGCAGGTTCATTTCTGATTTAGATATTTCACCTTCCTCTTCATTTTGATTGCGGTTGGCATCTTGCGAATCGTCGAAAGACTCGGAGGTATCGGGAACAATTTGGGGAAAAAACAAAACATTCAGCGGTGCCTTGAAGTTCAGGCCAAAAATTGGTTTATTTGATTCTGCCACGTCAAACAACTTTTCTAATGATCCACCCTCAAAATCACGGCGACCTTCGCGAAATTGTTTGAGTGTAGAAGCATCGTACTCAATTGAATGCTTATGATATAGAACTGTTACGCGGGGCATTGCACTGAACTGCTCGCGCGAAATAGCATTGCTCAGGAATTGCTGACGTTCTTCCAGCGGAAGATTGATTAACAGTTTGGCCTGGGGTTTGATAAATAGAAATACATCGTGATACACTTTCTTGGGTGTAAATGCTCCATGCTTGTAAGTAAAGCGACCATCGGCAGTTGTATCGACATAGTACCATTTGCCCTGGATGTTTACCGCATTCCATACATGATGACAGTCGCGTTTTGAGGATTTGATCCAGCATGTTTTTGAATTTCCAGTAACGATCTCTGTCTTGAGACCTGCAAGCGTTGCCATCTTCATAAAAAGGGCGCTGAATCCGCCGCATGTGGTCCGCTTGAGACGGACAAGGTCGTTTACCTTTCTGCTGCCCTGATCGCTCAATCCAAGAAGTAAATCACTGTCATAGGCTATATTATCTGTAATCCAGTCATGGATTCGCTTTGCTCTAAGGAATTGATCTTCCGTATCGTGAGTCAAAAATTGCACCAGCTGAACGAGCCCGCTCTCAGGATCTGTTACGAGCGCTTTCTGAATTTGTTCAGGAACTGTTAGGGAAACAGAATCTGGAATGTTTGTTCGATGAGTCGCACTGACATCATCCGCGGCCAGCCTGTCTGCAAGCAAACTGGATGGTAGAGTCCAGCCAAAAGCGAGTACACCGAATACCAGCGGCTTAATCGAGCTATTCATCTTCATCCAGAACCAGTACCACTTTCTCCAGGGTGAGAAAAGAAAAATCCGGTGCCTTCAAATCGTTCTCAAACTTGACTTTATCTTCTTTTTTTTCTATAGTTGCAGTGACGATGGTTTCATTGTCTTCAAAGACATACTTGCTTTCAAATTTTCCATTGTACTTACGCACAATAGGACCAATCTTATTGTCTGCACTCGACGTCTTTTTGCCTTCATAGCGCAAAGTAAACTTATAACATTTCATCCCTGCCAGATTACCATGGACAAAATCCAGGAAATACTCTTTTTTACCTCAGACATGTTAATCCATCCAGTGCGCCAGCCTGAGCCTCATCAACTGCCTCCCTCTGTGTAAGCGGCTCTTCACAGCAGAAACAGAAAGTCCGAGCTGTTGTGCAACCTGCGGTGCCGGGATTTCCTCCACATCGCGCAATATTAGAATCTCGCGAAACAGGTCCGGTAGATCCGTCAGTGCCTCGATTGTCTCGCTTCGCAGAATGGAATGAATATCAACACTAGAATCCACATAGGAAACCTCATCCACACTGGAGGAGGTTTCCTGGCGGTTCTTTCGCAGTAATCGATAACATTCATGCTTCACCACGCGGAAGGCCCAGGCCGTAAAAGCAGAAATGACACGCAATGAACCCAGCCTTCGCGACACAATCCAGAGCGTCTCCTGCACTGCATCTTCCACGTCTTCCGGTGTTGCGCAAACCTTCCGGGCAAAATTCGCAACGTCAGGTTGGCACTGGAGCAATAGCCGCTCCAGCGCTTCACGATTGCCCGTTCGCGCTGCATTCAAAGTTTCTTCGTCGTGACGTCCCTTCAAGAGTTTCTCATTTCGTTTCGTTCAATCTTCCTTCCTATCATGGCGCAGGCCGGACACCAGCCGAAAAATCCAGTGATTGCGATCGATACGGCGCTTCCAGTAAGGGCAGCTGTGACGATCCCTTGCTGATTCCAGGGACCAGTAAACGCCAGTGCGAGCAACGCAACAGCCATGACTATGCGCAGCCCGCGTTCCCAATTGGGTACATTCTTTCTATAGATCATTGTTCCTCCGGGACATTCGAAGTCCTCACATGGAAGAGCAAGCCAGCGCCAAAAAGGATTCAGATTTTTTTTTGTACGTGCCAGGAAAGGATTTCAGATACACAATCTCCATATCAGAAAGCGATACCACCCACGCCAATGAGCCGGACGGGTATATCACGCGTGAAACCCCTTACTCCTTTCGCTTTACTAAATTTTTTCTAATAAAACGCGGCGTTATACAAAATATTCTTCCTATTTCACGGGTATATCCGTATACCCTGATCAGGGGGACAACAATGCGTAAAATTGCACTGTTAGTAATCGTAGGGCTATTCGTCGTGGGAGACCTTTCCGCGGCAACCTACAGGCTTTTCGTTCATGGTCGTTCAGGCAGCAATCACTGCCAGTCACTTACATCAACTTCAAGCGGAACAACGGACTATAATAATTACTGGGGTGGAGCTGTTACAGGCCTCGCAAACGTGAGATATGTAGGTTTCGATGGAACGCAATCGGGTGGTGCATATAGCTGGAACACTTGCGGCGCGCAAAAGCAATTCAATGATGCGGTTCGAGTATTTTGTGGAACTGGGAATACCTGCGAGGTGTACACACACTCAACAGGCGGTCTGGTTGTAGCAGCATACTTCGGATTGAACAGTCCTACCGGCCTCAACATCAGCAGAATTCAGCTGATGGCATCGGCAGCGGGCGGATCAGAACTGGCTGACTTCTCAACGTCTTACCTGGCATGGCTGGGCTTTGACACACTGGGTGGCGCGCTGGATCAATCCGTGAGCACTGGCGGAGCAAGAAGCGGGTTTAACCACAACAATGCAGGTGGAAGAACCTACTATACTACTTCCGGTCAGGGTTCAGATTACCTCTACGCTACAAGCCCGCTTCTTCCAGGTCAGGACGACGGCGTTCTGGCAAATCACAGCTTGTGTAACATCAATGCAGTGGCTTCAGTTAACCCTTCCTGCACACGCGGAAGCGGAACCATTACTGAATCCTATGCATGCGGATTTATGTGGCTGTCAACTTGCTACAACAACTACTCCAGATGGACCCCTTACTATACTGTATGGCAAGGTGGCGGAAGCGAAAGTCATGGTGGAGCCAAATACGATTACAATCGTCGCTAAGTCAATTTAGCACGGTCCAGATCAAAAGCCCGGGTAAACTCCGGGCTTTTTTTTATTCAGATCGGCTGGATGTTCCGGGTCCAGGTGCGGGGATAGTTCCCGCTCTCAAGCCGTACGTTTTTGAATATCTGCTTGAACGGAAGCCCTCGGAGAGATTCCGTAGATTCGCTTGAATGCTTTTGAAAAAGCAAATGCAGATGAGTATCCAACTTCCTGCGCAATGTCCTCCAGGGACCGGCCTTCCTCAAGTAGAAGCCCGCGTCCCTGATCAATTCTAAGCCGCGTCACATAGTCCATCACAGAGACGCCAAGAACGGTTCTGAATTTGGTTGCAAGCGAAGCGCGCGATACCCCCACCCCTCTGGCAAGACTATCAATAGTCCATGGGTGTGCAGGTCTTGCATGGATCATCTCAAGACAGGCCTGCATTTTTTCATCCTGCATTGCACTTCTGTATCCTGGACTGCGCGCCGGATTCACATCAAGCCAGTGCCTGATTGCGTAATAGAAAACAACGTCCGTTAGCCGCTGCAGAATCAGGCTTGCCCCAATTTGTTGTTCAGTTTCCCCGGAAAGCAAAGCAAGCGCTGAATGCAATGGATGATGCGGCGCTATATCGGACGCGCGAATCAGCAACAGTGCGGGCAACTCCCGAAAGAATGCATGCACATCTGCGTCTGGAAATTCATACCGAATGGATACCAGGCCTGTAGACTGCCCCTTCCCTGTATCCGCGCGCTGCAGAAACCGACTTACATCAACTGGTTTCTGTTTTGGATCAGAAAGCAAATCATGGTCCACTCCGCGCATTACAAAGACAATGTCTCCGCGCGACAGAGCCACATCCTTTCCCTCATGCCGCAGAATACAGTTTCCTTGTGTTAGAACATGAAACCCGCCGCTCTGCTTGCACGGAAAGCGAAAGCCCCAGTTGCCATGCAGCGTCTTTTTAACCAGAATGTGGTTATTCCAACGCGCAGCCTGTAGTATCTGTGAAAGCAAGTCCATGGGAGTATAGAAACGGACCATGTCTAATCGTCTAGAAAAATATACGATTGGATATGCAAATTATCTGCCTGGACATTGCGCAGTTCTCTGCCGTATGCTAGTATACAATCATCCCGGAATCGGGAATCAAAGGAAGGAATCTATGAAGATATTTGTTTACGGAGCAACAGGAACGGTCGGTCAGAGCCTGATCGAAAAACTCCTTGCAGGTGGCCATGAAGTATTTGCAGGATCGCGCAAACCGGAAAGCGGCAAGAAACAAGCAGGACTAACCTGGGTACTCGCAGATGCTGTAAAGCCAGGCGTTGGACTGGAAGTTTTAGAGAAGGTAGATAGTGCTTTTTTTATCAGCCCGCCAGGATACACAGATCAATTCACAATTCTAAACCCGTGGCTTGAAAAAGCCAAAGCAGTTAAGCTCAAGAAGTTTGTTCTTATGACTGCAATGGGCGTAGAGCATGCGCCTCCAGAAGCGCCATTTAGAAAACTGGAACTCGCAGTTGAATCCTCAGGGCTTGCCTGGAATATAATCAGACCAAACTGGTTTATGCAGAACTTTCACACTTTCTGGGTTTCTGGAATCCTGAAGGATAAAAAGATCTATTTCCCGGGCGGAAAGGCAAAAGTGAGCTTCATAGATGCCAGAGACATTGCTTCAGTTGCAGCAACGCTGTTAACTTCAGACAAAGAAAATAACAAGGCATTCGCACTAACAGGGAGTGAAGCCATCTCGCATGAGGAAGTCGCATCTAAACTTTCTGCAAGCACTGGAGTATCCATTAGCTATGTTGATATCACGCCTGAAGATTTCAAAGCAGGACTTCTGGGTGCAGGACTTCCAGAAGACTATGCCTCCTTCATGGTGTATATTGCAGGATCGCTTAAAGAAGGAAACTCAGCTCCAGTTGTGCCGTCCGTTAAATCGATCACCGGTAAAGACCCGATTACGTTCGACACATATGCAAAAGACAATCGTCAGGCCTGGCTGGGCTAAGACTCCGTCACCTCATTTGATTTAAGAAACCGGAGCCAGGTAAGGGCTCCGCCCTTTTTCCACTAACAGGCCAGCGCAGAGCTGGCTGTTTTATGTACTCGTTCTAAATCAGTTCATGCGCTGCTTGCGTCGCGCTGGTTGCTGCATAGGGAGCGATAGAGTGGACCATTTTGTAAACAGGGCCAACAAGGTAGCCGGCCAGAAACCAGAACGGAGCATACACGATTGTGATTTGCCCCCACAGGTTTAATGGAATCCCATGATAGACGTACTGACTGTAATCCCAGAGATCGAAACCAAGGAATTTGTTAAAGAACAGGCCTGAGAGGAGCTCAACTAGATAAATCAACAGCATCACTATAAAACAAAAAACAAACTTTTTCTTCAAGATTGGAAATGGAGTGAGCAAGTTACGATAGATTCGGAAGAAGAAACGCAAACCAACAGTAGCCCCGATTCCAACAGTCCATTGCCACATAGTTGTGTGGCCCTGTAGTGACCAGAATGGGACTCGACTCATTATATAGTCCTGACCCAGTGAAATGCGCTCAACCGTGGCTGTAACCCAGACCTCTGTGAGCGTTGAAAGCAGCATCCAGATAAATGCCTCGGAAACCAGGTTCTTTGCAGATTCGCCGAAATTTCGCATGGGATGAAGCGTTCCGAGGAAGCGTCGAACTCGTAAACCCTAAAAAACGATATGCCATCCATTAAAATAGCATAAATCGATATTTTGTGATTGAAACGGGGAACGGATGCCTCTGATTCTTGTACGCAATTGGAGTACGGATGTCGCCAGAACAACTTAACCGCCTCAAACAAGCATACAAGGACATCGAGGGAACCGCTCTGGTTAAGACTCTTGATGATGTAATGGAAACCGGACATAGGGCAGCGCTGTCGGCGGCTTCTTCCGGGATTGGCCTGCTCAGGCCAGAATTAGCCCAACTCTGGGAAGGAATTCGCGATGCTCCGTCCGTACAGGCCAGCGTCCGAGCCCGGGGCGTTGCAGCAGATGGTTCGATCTACGGGATTCATAAGTATGAGAATTTCGATCCGGGATGGGCTGAGGCAGGAATCAAGTGGCTTGAGAATCTGCACAATCGCGCCCCATTTTCAGATCAACCGGCCCAGATCGACCTTGCTGATCCAATCAAGATCGCCGTAGTAGGAGACTGGGGGGCTGGCCCAGGAACACCAGCCATGCAAGTTGCAAATCTGATGCAGTCCATTCAGCCAGGATGCGCCATTCATCTGGGTGATGTCTACTACGCTGGCAGCGAAAGTGAAGAGCGCGAGAACTTCTTGAATCTCTGGCCCTTCCCGGACTGTAGCTTTGCCCTTAACTCGAATCATGAAATGTATTCTGGAGCGCGGGGTTATTTCAACACGTTACTGGGCAATCCTGCATTCTCAAGACAGAAACGGTGCAGTTACTTTGCCATGACAAACAAGCACTGGTTACTGATGGGCCTGGACAGTGCATACGATGCAGACGCAAACAATCTGTATCTTACCGGAAAACTCGGAACCTCTCAATTAGAATTCATCAAGCGAACCACTGAGACCTACGGAGCTGGAAGGAAGATAATGCTCTTCTCACATCACGAAGGCCTGGACATTAACGGAAAGGAAACATCCCTCTATGCTGAGGTTGTAGGTGCAATTGGAAGACCTCCAGAGTTTTGGTACTGGGGGCATTTGCATGCTGCAATCGGATACGCCAATCACAAGGGTATGTTTGGGCGATGCGTGGGCCATGGAGCAATCCCGTTTGGCGACATCGTTTCACTCAAGAGCAAGCCATTCGTTGAATTCTATGAATCACAATCGGCCCATGATGCGCATTGCCCGGAGCGAGTATTGAATGGATACCTTGCCCTCTCGATCGACGGCGCACGTTTAACAGAGACCTTCATAGCTGAAGACGGGTCGACGCGATTTCAAAAAATCCACTAATATTTGGACACAGATGAAACATAGAACAATGGCGGGGATTGGATTTGCAATCTCCGGATTTTTAGTAATAACGGCAAACTTAAACGCGGAAAGCATTTCGCTTGCGGGGTCCTGGAAATTCTTTCGCGGTGATAATCCGGTCTATGCGAGTGTCGAATTCGAAGATGACTCATGGTCCCTGATTAACCTGCCAGCGCGCAAGCTAATGCCTTCAGCAACTGCGGAGAAGAATCCTGAACTCCGTGGGGATGGCTTGAAGCGCGGCTATGTATGGTATCGCTTTCGTCTATACTTGAAAGAAAAACCCACTGGAGATTATCTTCTCCAGATCGGGGAGATCATGAATGCAGATGAAACGTATTTAAACGGCGAACTGGTTGGTCGCACCGGACGATTCCCGCCGCATTTTCGTTCGGGCTGGTCCAATTTTAGAAGTTATAACGTGAAACAAGGCCTGCTGAAGCAAGGAGAGAATGTAGTGGCCATTCGTGTTTATTTCGATGGCGAAGCCTGGATTTCAGGACCGATGGAGATGGTTTCACCAGAGATTGGAAGCTCGCGGAAAATGCTGCAAGATCTTGCATTACACAGCGGTCTTCAATCGCTTGCTGTTCTGCTATTGGCGGTTGGAGTTTTCTTTCTGTCTTATTACGTGCAGCGTAGGTCAGAAATTGAAAACCTGTACTTCGCCTTTGCCTGCATAGCCGTTGCCCTGGCGATCGCTCTTCAGTTCTTTGAGAACCTCTACCCCTATTCGCCTTTGTCCTCTAACTTGACTTTCACAATCACACAAGCCGGCTTGATTTTCTTTGGTCCAATGTTATCGCTCTTTCATAAGTATCAACAGGACGGAAAATCAACAGCGCTACGTCTGATCCTCACGCTTGCGCCTCCTCTTGCCGCTACCACTTTGATGCTCCTTGCTGAAGATCGCAGCGGAAAGCTATTCGTGCGAAACGTTTTCCTGGTTACGATCCCCATTTTTATTCTGGATCTGGTCTGGCGTTCAATCAAAGCTTTGCGAAAAGGCGATAACCGCGGATTCATTGTACTTTTGGGATTGATCCCCGCCCTCCTCCTCAGCCTGCACGACATACTTGCATTCGGCGTTAACCTGATCGAGAGTAACGTTGCCCTTTTTGTTTACGGATTACCCCTATTCCTCTTGCTGATCGCGTTGCAGCTAACGCGCCGGTTCGTTCTAAATTTGAATGAAAACGAGCGTTTGAAACTATCATTTAGAAGATTCGTGCCGATTGAATTTCTGAGCATCCTTGGGAAGCAGACAATTTCCGACATTCGGCTGGGAGATTCTACCGAACGCGAAATGACTGTACTTTTTACAGACATTCGCGAGTTTACAACTCTTTCAGAAGGGATGACACCGGATGATAATTTTAAATTCCTAAATTCCTATTTAAAAAGAATGGTCCCCGTTATTCGACAAAGCCATGGATTTGTTGATAAATACATTGGTGACTCTATTCTCTCGCTTTTCCCTCGCAATCCGTCGGATGCAATCTCTGCTGCAATTTTGATGAACGATGAACTTGCTCGCTTTAACGCACAACGCATTCTCAAGGGATTCAGCCCCGTGCGAACGGGTACGGGCATTCACACTGGACGTTTAATGCTCGGAACGATTGGCGAGACCGAGCGTATGGACGGAACTGTCATTTCCGATGCAGTCAATCTGGCGTCTCGCGTGGAAGGACTCACCAAATTATTCTCTGCGTCCATTCTGGTAACTCAAGAGACCCTGGCGGGGCTTGACCCTGGTGGTTCATTTCCGCACAGATTGCTTGATCGCGTTCGAGTGGTGGGTAAGACAGTGCCCGCATTCATATTCGAGATTTTGCAAGGAGCAACAGCAAGCAATGAGTTTGACATGAAGCAGAAACTCAAGAACCAATTTGAAGAAGCCATCGAGTTATATTTCATTGGTAAGTTTGGTGATGCTATCAGGCTTCTTGAATCCATAAAGCGAATGAATCCGCTGGATCGGGCTGTTGACATTTATCTGGATCGTGCCCGTCATTTCCAGGCTAATTCTGTGCCGGCTGGATGGGACGGAGTTACGATTTTAACAGAAAAATAGACGCATCGGATTCGCACATCTGCCTCAACATTTCAGGTCTTTACAAGCCTCTTGAACAGATGGTCAAGCAGGCCGTGCGGATCATCGCAGATTCCGGTATGAACCTGCGAAGGCTGAATGACTGTGCTCGACGGAGCAACAAGCCAGCCAAATCGTTCCGATTGTGGTTGCGAAGCTACGGGCCCTCCCTTTGGATCACCAGCAGCAATTGCTTCGCGAACATTCAGATGCAATCTTACGTTCTCCAGATCAATCGAAGGGTCAAGGGCTAACAGACGTGCTTCATCCACATAGGTCAATGCCTTTAGAAACTTGTGTCTTCGCGCAAAAACAATCACCCCTGCATTGATAAACTCTCCCCGTTCGATTGCGGGCACAATTCGCCAGGTTGCATATTGATACGCTTCAGCGGGCATTCTCGGCCTCCGCCGCAAATCCTTTATCCGCAACCCGTTTGAGCAGATACGTTGCGTAGTCTTCAGGAGCATGATTCTTGAACCAATCTTTTGGAGGCATGTTCACAATATTTTCTAGAAGATCTGGAGTTACATGCGAAGACATTCGCGCATGCGCATCTAAAATGGAATTTGCAAAAGAAATAAGTACGTGCTTTGAAATGGCTGGAAATGGATTCAATGCCGAATCCACGAGCGCTGCCGATGAATGTTGTGCAATGAGCGCCGCCCCGTGATCAATCAGCCAGGTACGCGCATGCCAGTTTAGAAGATTGGGATTCTTTGCAGTCCGATCCACATTACCAATCAATGCATCGAACCAGACTACATCTGCTGCAAACGTAGCTTTGATGGGCGGTGCAAATGGAAACGCCCCTGGCAGAAAATCCATGCCAAGATTCACTCCATCGCTTGCCTTTATCAAATCCTGAATTTCAGGATCGGCCTCTGCTGCAGCCAGTTCAGCGCTCACATTTACTAGAACGATTTCTGGGACTGGAAAACCCATCGCCCTGGCCAATTCTCCTGCAATCACTTCAGCTACCAGGGCAAGCGTTCCCTGACCGGCCCCTCTAAACTTGACTACATACAGTCCCTGGTCGTCTGCTTCCATCAGACCCGGGAGCGATCCACCTTCACGAAGGGGCGTAACATAGCGCGTGGCAGTAACTGTTCTCAACTCGCACAGGATTGACCAGGCATCAGGGGCGTCGATTTTTTTAGTAAGGCAGTCGGCCCAGGAACGACATATCGTCCATGAAGAAGCGGTTGCTCATTGCCTCCACATATTCAATTTTCTTTTTCTGCACCTACATGGCCTGCAACTTCCTGGGCATCTACGGCATCACGGTTGCTGACTCCGTTTTCTCACTGGTTGGCACGCTTCTACTTACGATACTCACATATATACCGCGCGCAATCTTCACCGTTAAGAAGCCCTATTCCGGATTTTTCTACTATGGCTATGTTATACCAATTTCAATTGTCTTCATTTCATCGCTAGTATATCGCACGCCGCTGGCCCTTCCTCTTATTGTAATTTTCATACTTGGCCTTACGGGTTATACCGCAATCAATGCTCCGTTTTCCTCTACGCTGGTCTACGGGATTGCAATGGTTTCTGCCTCAGCGGTTACTCTTTTAATGTCCGGATTCCTGGACGTTGATCGAGCAGAATCCATCGCACCGCTAATTCCAACGGGGCTTTTTGTGATCGCGTTCGCCCGAATCGCTGGCAGAATCCAGGGACTAAGGGGGCTCGTAGAGCGCGAGCGTGATGCTGTGATTCAACAGAAATCTCTTCTGGAAAAACAGTACCAATTGCTCGACCAGGAACGAAGTAAATCTGAAAGCCTCTTGCTAAATATTCTGCCCGCAACAATTGCATCAGAGTTAAAAGAAAACGGAACAATTAGCCCGGTGCTATTCGATTCAACGACCGTAATGTTCACTGACTTCAAGGGTTTTACAGAAATTGCGGAACGGCTAACACCGCGAGAATTAGTGAAGGAACTCGATTCCTGCTTCTCATATTTTGATTCACAGATGGATCGGTATGGCCTTGAGAAACTTAAGACGATTGGTGATTCTTACATGTGCGCAGGTGGAATTCCCATTTCAAATCGCACACATGCAATAGACACGGTACTGGCAGCCATTGAAATCCAGGCTTTCATGCAACAGACTAGAGAAATCAGATCAATGCAAGGATTCCCATACTGGGAACTCCGAATTGGAATTAATACCGGCCCGCTTGTTGCAGGTGTAATTGGTGCAAAAAAATTCAGTTACGATGTTTGGAGCGACACGGTAAATACAGCAAGCCGCATGGAATCGAGCGGAGACGCTGGGCGCATCAACATTTCCCGGGCTACCTATGAAGAAGTTCACGAGTTTTTCGAGTGCGAGTATCGTGGCCGCATTGCGGCAAAGAACAAAGGCGAAATCGAAATGTATTTTGTAAACGGTATCAAGCCTGGTCTGTCAAAACACGGCGAGGCACGCGTACCAAACGAACGCTTTGCAGAAATGTACAGAACTGTCCGCGAAGGCCGGCTGGCATTGATCAACTAAAGCGGCGGAATCTGAATCAGGCTGTACGGGCGAAGACCAACGTTAACCGGCACAGGTGTAATCTGGGCACCTCCGTTTAATGCATCAAATATTCTTATTCCGGGCTGGCTAAAGGACGCATCTCCAGCGTACAAATAACCATCTGCATACAATAGCCCGGCGACGGTTCCAGTAGAGGCCGGTGACGTAAACAGTACCGCAGTTCTGACACCGCTGGATGGATTGAACTGCTGCACTGATTTGTTAAATGCTGCATCAAGGACAGAAACATATCCAAGCGAATCGTTCACAATTTCAACATCGAGTATGTCTCCGGCGGCCGCCGTTTCAGCGAATAGAAAGCCTGGGCGAAAGGCCCGCGCAGTCAGATCAAAAGCCACAACCCCACCGTCCAGCGCTGAGATGAACCCCAATCGACCGGGACAAGAAACCACCAGGTACGGCGATCCAAAAAGAGTGACCCGCTTCAGTCTGCCAAAAGGATTTGGTGCAGGAAAATCATACACACCGGTGACCGTGTTTGTGCGAATATCGATTTCGATTAATTTAGAAATCCCGGCTGGTGGAAAATTCGACTGGTTTCTGTCCAGACGCTGCAATGCCACATATAAAAGGTCCCCTTCGAGTAACATTCCGTCCATTTCTGGAACTCCATCTGAATCGGCATACGCTGCCAGTGGTATGTTGCCCGCGATAAAGCCTGTAGCCGGCTGAACCATTTGCAGAAAGGATCGCTCATATAACGTCACATAGCCCAGTGCATCAGAAACGCGAATATAGTCGTGCGGATTGGAGCCGGAACCAACTGAGAACTCTTGCACGGTCAAAAATCCAAACGAAGGTTCAAGGACCTGGATGTTATCACGATTCAAACGATTGATGATTGTGACTTGATTATTCTGAAACCGCGCGATTGCATCCGAATGGATCGGAGACAAACCAGGAATTGGAACACCGTCAGGCGTCATTGAAGTAAACCTACCTGCAGAACCAAAATCTGTGCTTACGATTCCAACGCGCCCAGAAGAGGATCTCCCGGAAAGCAACGTATAGATCGGCGGTCTTTCAATGTCCTTGCAGCCTATAAGAAGCACTAGTATCGCAAGCAAAACCCTAAAACCTGTAGCTGATTGTTCCATTGACGGACCTCCCGGGCAAAGGATACCCAATTACATCTTCCATACGTTGATCGAGTAAATTCTTAATATTAATACCAAACAGCAATTCGTGTGTGTCTGATTTGATAGCGGTATAGTTTAAAAAACATCCATACACCCATCGACCAGATTGATAAGATGTATATTCGTTGGTGCGATCACGAAACACAGCGCCTATGTAATCGGCATCCGCACCCAACTCAAACTTTCCTATAAAGAGTGTCAGGCCTCCGTGCATGTCGTGCATGGGTCTTAGAGGTAAATATTTTCCTCTCAAATACGTTACGTCGCTGTAATTGATTGCTTTCTGGTAGGTGTAGTTTGTGTAAGCGCGAACAGTCTTTAAAATAAATAAACTGACCGATGCTTCAACTCCAGTGATTCGCGCTGCATCAACATTCTCTGGTCTGAGCGAAAACTGTGAATTAGGAACCAGCAGGATCATGTCGCTTATGTCTTTGCGAAAAGCAGTAACTGAAAACTCAGCCGGCATCCGCTTATCTTTGGTAAGTAGGGAAAGGCCGCCTTCCAGGTTTCTGGATCGCTCCGGCTTGAGATTCGGGTTCCCAATCACGCTACCTTTTTCCCCAAATAATTCGAGAAAAGTCGGGATCCTGCGCTCGTCGCTTCCTCCAGCTCGCAGGCGGAAGTCTGCCATAGGGACACGGAAAAATGTTACAAGAGTACTGAGGCCGCCTGTTTTAAATTCGATTTTGCGTTTTTCTGGATTTCCAAATTCAACGATTGCCCTATTTCTAAAATCCGGGAATCGATCGCGATACGATTCGTACCTAAACGACGGCAGGATCAGGATTCGCTTATCCCAGAACGAGAATTCATCTTCGATATGAAAGGCTGAGTGATTGCGAAATCGTGCAGGAACCTTTGTAGTACGCTCACCTAAACGATTCTTCAGTTCTTGATGATATTCTTCACGTTCCTCACCAAAGAACAAACGAATTGTCTGGAATGCGGCCGGAAGAATGAACGAAGGCATCATGTGAATTCCGTACGTATCGAGTTGCCCTCTGGAATTGGAAGAGCCCGATGAAAACTCCTGCAGTGGATCGTAGAACTTCTCCCGATAGTACGTGTAATAGCCCCTGGTTTCAAGTCTGAACCAATCTGCTCCAAGGCCCTTTGAATCCGATCCAAGGCCAACCGTATTCCTGAGTATTTCTCGCTCTGTTTTTTCTGTCTGCCGATTCCCAGGACCGGGAACGCCGTGCATCCTGTAGCCAAGATCATCTACTATCTTAAAGTCAGTATTCCCTTTTCCGATCGAACCATAGCCTGTGAGGCCAGCATCTTTTGATTGAGCGTTCTTTCTTCTATCATCAAAATCGTCAAATTCATTGATCAAAGGAGTCCCATTGTTATTTCGAAATTTAAAATTCTGATCGGATCGGCCGGCATGGCCAGAAATCGAATAACGGTTACGCCAGGGATTAATTTCTGTTGTCTCATCAGACAGCGGAGAATGGCCCCATGTTTGTGCCGCGAGATCAACGGTCTTTTCAGTTCCGCCGCGTAAACGAACCTTGTTTCCCGGACTGTCCTCGCCCATTCCAGGCAGAAGGTTCACAGCCCCTCCAATCGCACTGCCAGAAAGTTGAGTGGACTGACCGGATCTGTAGACCTGTACTCGATCGATTCCATCGAGGTTGTAATCTGCAAGGTTTGCTTCACCTGTGACCGCGTTGTTCAATGGAATTCCATCCAGGAAGAGATTCGTCTGGTTTGGATTTGATCCTCGAATTGAAATGCTACTTTGAGCCGCATCACCGCCATAGCGCTTCACACGGACAGAAGCTTCGCGCTCAAGTGTATCAGCCAGAGTCCTTGACCTTGTTCGGTCATCGGACAGATTGATTTCGGTTGCTGAGGCAGGATGATCGGCTAACGTCTGTTTCTTTCCAACTATTTCTACTGTTGCCTGGGCATAGGCTGCGCCTGAGAAAACAAGGAATGTAAATGCGAATAGATTACGCAAAGCGCCTCCGGTGTCCCAGGGCCCCATGCCATGCAGCACTCTCATACCTCGAAGAGTGGGTGCGGGGAAGATCTGGCTCAGGATTATTCATCCATTACAGTTGCGGGTCAGCGCGGGAATCCCATAGGTCACCCGACTTCCTCCCAGGAGGATTACAGATTTTTTGCCGAACATGGCCCGGCAATCCTTTTACTCCGGTGTTCTGAGCGAGCCTATTTCTTGGGTACAGGCAAGGTACGCGTCTGTCCAGGCAGGCGGTCTGCCCCCTGCACTGCAAACATCCAACCAGGATATTCCGGACTGAGGGCACTTACGCTATCAAGTTCTTTCAAATCCTCATCTGTGAGTTTGACCTCGGTTGCTTTAAGATTATCGTCAAGCTGGTCGCGCCGTTTTGCTCCGATGATTACGCTGGTTACAGTTGGCTGCGCCAGTACCCATGCCAGAGCAATCCGTGCGGCACTAACGTTATGCGCTTTCCCAATCTTGATTAGAACGTCAATTATGCCATACGCCTTTTCTTTGTTCACCGGGGGAAAATCAAATTTTGAACGACGACCTGCATCATCCTGATTTGAACGGGTAAATTTACCGGATAGAAAGCCACCAGCAAGCGGACTCCAGACCAACAGGCCCACATTTTGATCTTTGAGTACCGGAACAATTTCTCGCTCCAGTTCGCGGCCGGCAAGGGAATAGTAGGATTGGATGCTCTTGAACGATTCCAGATTATATTGCTTTGAAATTCCAAGACACTTCATCAAATGCCATCCAGCCAGATTGGATGCGCCGATGTATCTGACTTTTCCGCTTCGCACAAGATCGTCTAACGTGCGGAGGGTGTCTTCAAAATCTGCAAGCACGTCAAAACCGTGGATCTGAAAAAGATCAATGTAGTCCGTGCCAAGCCGCTTCAAACTTTCTTCCACCGACTGCATTATATGGACACGCGATAGCCCGGTTTCATTTGGCCCCGGACCCATTCTGCCCCTGGCTTTGGTTGCAATAATTACATCCTTTCTTTTGGACCCGAGGGCTTTCCCAAGGAGCTTCTCAGATTCGCCAAAGGCATACACATTGGCCGTGTCAAAAAAATTGATTCCGGAGTCAATGGAGGCATGAACAAGCTCATCTGCCTCTTTCTGATCCAGATTTCCAATCATGCCCCAGATGCCGTCCTTGCCGCCAAACGTCATGGCCCCAAGGCAGAGTTCAGAGACGAGCAGGCCGGTATTGGAAAGTGGACGATATTGCATTCTTAGAATGTAATGCCAGTTAGAAAATCGGCGAGATATTCCTGGTCTAAATCTTAACCGTTTGACATTTCGCGCCGCCGGGAAGCATAGTGCGCCGTGCATCTTAGCCGATTACTCTTTCCTGCCTGGGTCGTAGTAGCCTCTGTAAGCAATTTGTCTGCCAGAGAGTTAATCGCCAATGTTGCCGCCGAAATTCCCGGACCAGATATGGAGATATTGGAAGACAAAACCGGCACCCTTACCATTTCCCAGATCACAGAACCAGAAAACCTGCGACGATTTCGCCCGGATATGCGACCAATTCCGTATTTTGGTGTCACGGACTCTGCAATCTGGGTGAAGCTCAGTCTAAAATCCAGCGAGGCCCGCTCCTCATGGTTTATTGAAATCCAGGAGCCGTTGATACATCACATTGAATTGTACAGCCAACAGGGAGATGGGTTTGAACACCAGCGCTCTGGCCGACTGTCTCCGTTTGACACACGCGAAATCAAACATCGAAAAATTCTCTTTCCGATTCTATTGAGTCAATCTCCTACCACATTCTTCCTAAAGTTTCAATCCAGGGATTACCTTTCAGTTCCAATTAAGCTATGGCCTCGGCGCGAGTTCTTCATGGGGGAACTGACAGACCAACTGGCTCTGGGACTGTTCTATGGGATCATCACCGCACTGTTTCTATACAATGCGTTTCTGTTTTTTTCCTTAAAGGACCATAACTATTTGTACTACGTATTATATATTGCAAGCTTCAGCATATTTCAGAGTACAATCGACGGTTTATTTTTTCAAGCCATGCCCATCAGTTCTGTCTGGTTAAACTGGCGAGCTCCCATATTCAGCGGATTGGCCAGCGGTGTATTCCTGTTGATGTTCACAAAGAGTTTCCTGGCCTTGAAAGACGCCCCGGCCTGGGTTACATTCTTGCGCCGGCTCTTGCTTGGCGCCATTGCAACATTGGGAGCTCTCTCTCTTTTTGATACTTCCATGCCGTTTGCGTCCCGTTATGCGAATGTTGCCAGTTTGCTCACAATGCTCTTCGCGATTTCTATAGGAGTTTACCGGACGACCAAGGGATACAGACCGGCACGGTATTTCCTGGCCGGGTGGCTTGTGTTTCTATCGGGTGTGATAGCAGCAAGTCTGGTGAACCTCGCAGTTCTACCGCCAAGCCTGCTAACCAAGTACTGGACTAAGATAGGATTCATTGCAGAACTCTTGCTGTTTTCATTTGCCCTCGCTGATCGCATATCGTTACTCCAGACCCAGAAGGATCTGGCAGATAAGCGAGCGCTTGAAAGTCAACAACGTATGGCAATAGAATTGGAAAAGCAAGTACAGGAAAGAACCAGCGAACTGAGCAAAGCAAATGCTACCAAGGATAAATTTTTCTCTATCATTGCGCACGATTTGCGCGGACCGGTGGGAAGCCTTGCGGCTCTTTTTACAGAAGTGATTGAGGACAACGGAAAACTTGATTCATCACTCTTACAGATTATCCGGAAGACAACGCGCACAACACAACAGCTCCTCGAAGATTTACTCACCTGGTCTCGCAGCCAACTGGGAGAAATCGAGTTCAGGCCCGAAACAATTCGCGTAAATGAAATCGCTCAAGATACCATCAGTTTAATCGAGGCGCAGGCTATCTCCAAGGGAATCACACTCTCTCTAAAAGCTGAAACGGATAATGTGGTGCGAGCTGATGCTTCGATGACGTCGCTGATACTTCGGAATCTCCTGAGTAATGCAATCAAGTTCACGCCTGAAAAGGGGCGAGTTGAGGTTCGTTTAAGAGGTCTTGGAAATGCAGTCGAATTGAGCGTAACTGATACTGGGCATGGCATGCCCCCTGAGAGAGTCGATTCGCTGTTTCGAGTAGGAGTTAGAACGTCGTCTACCCCCGGAACAAATAAGGAAGTCGGAAGTGGGCTGGGTCTGATCCTGTGCAAAGAATTTACGGAACGCAATGGCGGAAGAATTGGCGTAGAAAGCGCCCCAGGGAAAGGGTCACGCTTCTGGTTTACACTGCCCGCTGTGGATTTAGAAGAAAGGGCCCGCAGCGCGGGCTAAAAAAAACAAAGAAATTCTCCAGGCCCAGGCCTATTGGCCTATAACGAAAACTGAGGAATGCTTCCGGCAAACGTTGACACTACGGGAGACGGCCCCCCAATGCGCCTATGGAAATAGTTACAGAAGACCAGGGTGGTGTAGCTATATTGCGGCCAAAGGGTAAGATTGAAATGATGTATGCCCCTGAGCTACGGGAGGCAATCCAGGCTAAGACTGCCGCAGGATTCAATAAGATTGTGATCGATATGCGAAGCGTTACATTTCTTGATTCGTCTGGCTACGGTGTGTTGATTGAAGCGGCGCATGCGCTGACGGAGAAAGGCGGATCGTTTCGATTGCTTGGTGCACAAAATCGCATGAAGCTCTTGCTTAATCAGAACGTAATATTTTGCGAGAGCGAAGCGGAAGCCCTGGCCTAGCCAATTTTTTATTAAATAGTCGTTACTCTCTCCATTCAACGTTACCCTTTGCGTCAATCAATGCAATTGGGCTTCCTGGAGTGGCATGCTTACCCAGACACTCAAGGACAAGGAGCGGATCGGGCCCAGGTTCTTGAAACTCAACCCCGCTGAACTTCCTTCCCGATTCTACGATCTTGCGCGCACCTCGTATCAGGCTACCATATGAATCCATTCTATCTGTAGGGGCTTGAGCAAATCGTTGCGGTTGTTGAACCAGGATATAGCAAAACGCAATCCAGAGCGGCAGTCGAGTCCAGCGCGCCAGGCTCTGAACACCCAAAACAAACAGCAAAACAAAACTCGACATAAGAGTGACAAGATGATACAGATCAAACTCTATTTGCGAGATCGAATATCCAAGAATGGCTCCGAGGACTGGCAGAAATGCCAGAAATAGCCAGAGCCCTTTTGGCCGGAGACTCAGAATTCCAAGTATCCAGGGCACAACTAGAAATGCCGTATAACGTTGTACAAATTCTGAATTCTCGAACAATAAGAGCACTGCGCCGCGTCGTATAAAGCGATACGCAGAAGTTGGATGGATGGAGCTGGGATTCTCTATTGCCCTGATAAGACTATCCAGAATGGGACCACCGGCAAGAAGTTCACCTCGATGCATGGCAGCAAGGTATGGAATCTGTAAAATCAGAAGAACAATGGCTGCGCGCACAAACAGGCTAAATGATTTTCCAGGACCAAACTGTCGAAACTCAAGTGCGATCATACCTGCAAGCAAGCCAGTGAAGAAAAAAATTGCCGGAACGTGCGCCTGAAACGCAAGCCAGCCCAGGGCAATAGCAACAATCCGACCTTTCCATTCAACTGCAGCCAGCGCCGCCGCCATCGATAGATTTACAAAGCCAACTGCAACCCCAGGATTCCAGGCAGCGTTTCCTGAAAACGAAGCCTCCCAGGGCGATGACACAATAAACAGAATCGCAGTGGTTGAAAACGCAAAGGACATGCGGTTCAGCAGTGCGCGATACAGAGCAGCAGCGGAAAATGAGTAGAATATTGCAATGCCAATCCCTCCTGCATGAGGAAGTTGATTTGTGAACGGTCCAATCAGTTGGCGTGAAAGCCAGAGTATCCAGTAAAAGATGGGTCCGTGCGAAAATCCGCCTGAATGGCGCGGCGTTCCAAGCAATGGCAAATCGGTGAAACCACCGCTGACGATTCTCCAATCGCGGATCTGATCTCCAAGCAGAAGAAAATGATCTTCAATTCCGTGGATTCGGAAGGCCAGCGCGTACGCGAAAATCAATGCAGGCAATACAAATCGTTTCAACTAATCTTACCTTTTCTGGCGCAACAAATCCACAGAGCGGAGTTTACCCAGCTCAACTCTCGGCCTCGCCATGTCATGCAATATGCGCGAACATTAGCCCGCCGATCAAGAATCCTTTCGCCCTGCCTGTTGAAAGACCAGGCGGCCACAATTTGCGTTGATTCCAAAGCCCTCCTCATCCGACTGGTTGCACTGGCTATGGAAGCACTGGCAATATGAATCTTCACTGGTTTCGAGACCACGGAATTTCCGTTGTAGAGTTCCTTGGGAACTCAGAAATCCTCGCAGGGTTAAACCGACACACACTCAAGGCACTGGCCCGCGCGTTTGTACCGGTCACGATTCCCCGCGGAACGGCATTGATGCAGCAAGGGGAAAAAGGCGACGCACTATTCCTTGTGGGCTTTGGACGACTACAAGCCGTGCGCACGCACAAGGATGGCACCTCCACGGTTCTTGGAGAAATCTGCACAGGTGAAATCGTTGGCGAGGCTGCAGTACTCACGGATGAACCGCGCTTTGCAAGTGTAATAGCCCTCGAAGAATCACAGCTATTGCGTCTTTCGCGTGCGGATTTTCAAGCGCTCATTCCTGAGCATCCAGAAGAGATTCGTCAAATGTCACTTTTGATTTCCAGACGCCAGGAGCGCGGGCTGCAACAAAACCTGCGGCCCGTTTCGAGCCAGCTCATTGATTTCCTGAAATCTGTGCCGTTATTCGGCGTTCTCCCCTCTCATCTATTGGAAGAAATTGAGCCTCACCTCACCTGGCTTCATTTGCCTGCCGGTCGGGACCTTATGCGCCAGGGAGACGATGCAGACGGTCTTTATGTTATTGTAAGTGGTCGTGCGCGTTTTGAAATCCGCGACGCTGCGGGTGCTATTATTCGGGAAGGAAGTTTTGCTCGCGGTGAAATCATAGGTGAGCTGGCACTTCTGACGGGCGATACTCGCTCAGCTACGGTGCGGGCCATGCGCGATGCAGAACTCGTAAAACTTTCTGACGTTTCTGTTCAGCGCCTGCTGCATGAAGCGCCAGAAGCGGTGTTCTGGTTGGCGCGAATTATCGCTGAACGCTTGAGCCGCGATACACAGCCGCATCGAAAACCATTTTCTGTTCTAACGGTTTTGCCTATCTCACCAGGACTTGATATTGCTCCTTTTTGTTCTAATCTGGCGGAGGCATTGCGAGAGTCAGGAACTGTTGAAATTGTAAGACAGAATCAAATCGATGAGAAATTTGGATCTGGCAGTTCTGAACTTGATGTTGATAACCCGCACCTGGCAGAGTGGCTGGTCTGGCTTTCTGCAAAAGAACACAATGTCGACTATCTTCTCCTGGAAGGAAACGCAACAAGCTTGCGCTGGAATGAACGATGTCTGCGCCAGGCGGATCGTGCTCTACTCGTAGCAGATGCAACCTCAGATCCAAGACTCTCTGCCCTTGAGATCAAGCATCCATCAGACGCAGAACAAATCTTTGCAGAACGGACATTGGTATTGCTGCAGCCAGACAATACGGTTCGAGCATCAAACACTGCTGCATTTCTAGCCGCGAGGCCAGATCTGCGACATTTCCATGTGCGAATAAATTCCAGGACTGACTCCAGTCGACTTGCTCGCATTCTCACAGGTCGCGCGATTGGACTTGTCCTTGGTGGTGGCGGAGCGCGTGGTATGGCGCATATCGGTGTTCTTGAAGCGTTGCTTGAAGAAGGGCTTCCTGTGGATATGATAGGCGGAACCAGTGCTGGCGCCATTATGGGTGGAGCGTTCGCGTATTTTCCGGATCTTGCAACCGTTAAGCAAGTTGTGCGCCGCCTGATGGTTGATCAGAATCCTTTAAACGACTATACATTTCCATTTTTATCCATCGCGCGCGGCAAAAAATACTCAGGGGCTCTCCAGGATGCATTTAGCAATGCACTTCTTGAAGATCTACTCCTGCCAACGTTTGCAATTGCATGTAATCTGACCAATTCAACCGAGGCTGTGATTCAAAGAGGCTTTGTATGGACAGCCCTTCGCGCTACTTCCTCTTTACCAGGAATTGCACCACCCCTTTACTGGAACGGGCAGCTGTTTGTAGATGGGGGAATTGTAAACAACGTGCCAGTGGACGTTATGCGACAATTTGGAGCAGGAAAAATCCTGGCAATCGATGTGTCATCAAGCGATGACAATGCGGACGCAGAATACGGCCGATTCATGAATACTGAGATTGCCCCGGTAGGCCCGTCCTTCCTCCGCGTGCTGGCTAACAAATTGCGCCCACGCTCTTCGCGACGCGTGTTGCCTTCGCTGGCCGGAGTCCTATTACGCGCTACTCTGGTAGGAAGCACGGAGCGTCTCTCACACGCAAAGCAGGAAGCTGACGTATTTGCGCGCCTACCAATCGACAGCTACGGGCTGCTTGATTGGAAAGCCATGGACGAACTCATTGAGATCGGCTACAGGTACGCCAAAGAAAACATGCCAGTGTGGAAAGAAAAGCTCGGAATCAAGCCGAGATCATGAAAACCAATTCGCACTTGACCCCAGGCCCTGTTCCGGGAGGTTTGTTCCCAACACTCCCCTGTAGCTCAGTCGGTAGAGCGCGTGACTGTTAATCACTAGGTCCCTGGTTCGAGCCCAGGCGGGGGAGCATACTTACTCGATACCGGTCAGGTTAGGCATCCATCCTCTCTTTCTGCCGACTCCAATTCACATGTTAAGAAAAAATCCGGGACGGGTAAGCTGTCTTTTACCATTCTCAGAGTGGGTCTGGAGGAATCAAGCGGAGCCTTTAGCAATGAAGCGCGTTCGAGAAGATTTGACGGACCTGCCGGTTCCGATTACGCTGACTCGATCGGCTTAGTTTCAAAACCTATGGCATCACGCATTCTTGAATCAATTGCCATCCGCAACTTCAAGTCTATTCGTGAACAGACACTTAAGCTGAAGCCCCTTAACGTTTTCATTGGCGGCAACGGTTCCGGAAAATCCAATCTGATCGGTATCTTTCGCTTCCTGAAGGGAGTAGCTACTGGAGACCTGCAAACGTACACGGGACAAGGTGGCGGCGCCAATTCAATTCTTCACTTTGGCCGTAGGACATCGCCCAACCTGAGCGTGCAGCTAATGTTCAGGGAAGGAACGCTGGCGAATGGCTACGATTTTGAATTATTACCGACCGATGGAGATCGTTTTGTTTTTAGCTTTGAAAAAGTCCTCTTCCATGATCGCGCGAAAGGCCACCTCCGGCCCATGGACTATACACTTGGCCATGGCCACTCTGAATCAAAGTTAATAACGTCATCTCAACCGGTTGCGCGATACGTCCGCAAAGATCTGAGTCGTTACAGAATTTATCATTTCCATGATACGAGCGAAGTTGCTAGAGTGAAACAGACCGGTGATCTTGAGGACAACACAGTGCTACGCGCGGATGCTGGTAACCTTGCGGCCTTCCTGTACCGAATTCAGAAAACGAATCCGGATCATTTTCGGAACATTGAAGAAACAATTCGGCAAATAGCACCGTTCTTTGATCACTTTCAGCTTGAACCTTCACGCCTGAGCGAAGGAAAAATCAGACTTGAATGGAAAGAAAGAGGCAGTGATGCCTATTTCAACGCAAGCTCGCTCTCAGACGGCACGTTGCGTTTCATGTGTCTTGCCACACTCTTCCTGCAGCCGGAATTGCCAGAAGTGATTCTCATCGACGAACCCGAGCTGGGTTTGCATCCAGCTGCAATCTCCCTTCTTTCGGATTTGATGCAATCCGCTGCGACAACCTGCCAAATATTGGCAGCGACGCAGTCCGTGACACTGGTAAATCAGTTTGGTCCTGAACAGGTTTGGATTGTGGAGAGATCCGGCCAGGAGAGTGTATTCAGGCAATTAAACGATACGGACACATCTGCCTGGCTGAAAGATTATTCCCTTGGAGAACTATGGGAGAAAAACGTAATCGGTGGCAGACCCTAAATTCAAAAAGATCCTGATCCTTGTGGAGGGTCAGACGGAAGAACGTTTTGTTAAGGACGTCTTGCAGCCGCATTTTGTGTCGAGGCTCATTCACATTGAACCTAAAATCCTCGTCACAAAAATCACGAATTCAGGGAAGCAATTCAAAGGTGGCGTCTCGACTTTCGACAAAATTCGAACTGACATTCGGAATTTACTGACTGATTCCAGTGCGCGAATGATCACCACCATGCTGGACCTCTACGGTGTGCCCAAAGATACGCCAGGGTTTTCGACAATTTCCTCAAACCTGTCTGGACGCGCCAAGGCAGTGGCCATTGAAGGAGCGATTGAGCAAGAATTCAATGATGCACGATTTCGCGCGTATTTAATGGTTCATGAATTCGAGGGAATGCTTTATTCTGAACCAGCTGTCCTTCCCCAGGTGCTGACTCAAACGGGAAAAACTTCAGAGATGCAAAAAGTGCGCGGCGCTTTCTCCTCGCCGGAAGACATCAATGAAGGTCCAGACACGCATCCATCGGCTAGGATTTCCAGATTGTTCCCGCAATACAGGAAGGGACTCCATGGGCCAACTGCCCTTTCCCGGATTGGCCTTGATCGACTGCGGCAGGAATGCGCCCATTTTGCAGACTGGATCAGGCTGATGGAGCAAGTGTAATATCGCTTAACGTTCCACGCGCGGTCAGCCCCTGACTTTAAGAAACTTCGAACCTACGCCGTCAAAGCGTAAACCATATCTTGCACGGCGCGCCGGAAAGATTCATTTTCCACAAACTGCTTGTAAACAGTCGTATCATCTTTTAGGAGAGTCTGCATTGCTTTGGCCAGCGCGTCGTCGTGTGCCATTCTTGCTGTGTGCGGAGTATTTGTCTTTGCGTTCTGGTACGCGACGTCCGCCGCTACTTTGGGCGCGATATCTTCGCGAATCCGTTTTGCAACGCGGTCAGCATCCGTGAACATTGTGCCAAACTGCTCATTGAAAGTTTTGAGAATGCTGCTCAGCAAATCGAGTTCTGGCTCTGGTTTGCGACCACCGGCTCCCGTTGGCACCGGATCGATTTCCGCATTTTGATCCTCCAGGGATATTTTCTCCGCGGCCTTTTTTTCAACACGGTAACTGTCCATGTCGATTGCTTCAAGGATTCCCTTGGCAAGGTCCTCTTCTTTTGGTGCTGGCAATTTGGGAATGAGCAGGTTCAACATGATGGAAAGTTTTTCCCATTCCTTGCTGCTGTAAGGAATGATAGAAGACAGAAAGCTGTAGGTTCGACAGAACATCTTGGCCTTGCCCTTGAAGTTGACCTGCGCGTCTTCATCCAGATTCTTATCATATACATCGCGGCAAAGATCCAAAATTGGATCCAATTTATCGCGATTAGCGCCTGCCAGAAATAGCTCAGTAATTTTTAGCACCTGTTCCGGGGAATATACCTGTGCTGCATCCAGATCGTTCTTCAAATCGTGGAGTTTGTTTGGGTCTGTCTCTTCTGACAGAATTGTTGCACGATAGTAATCCTGAAACGCCAGCGAAATCGTATCGGTGTCATTTTGAAAATCCAGAACAAAGCAATCGTGTTTTTGTGGATGTGCGCGATTGAGGCGTGAAAGCGTCTGCACAGCTTTGATTCCTGAAAGTGGTTTATCCACGTACATTGTGTGCAGGAGCGGTTCATCGTAACCTGTTTGAAATTTGTCCGCACAAATTAGAAATCGATATGGATCCGTTTGAATCTTATCTGCTATGTCTTTGCTCGGGAAATTATTGAGAGATGCTTCGCTGACTTTTTTGCCCTCAAATACAGGCTCGCCTGAAAAAGCAACAATGGCTTGATACGGACTCTTGCGCGCAGAAAGACATGCCTTGAATGCCTGAAAATACTGAATCGCTCGCTCAATGCCGCCTGTGACAACCATGGCGCGCGCCTGGCCGCCGATTTTTCCATAGGCCATCACCTGCTCGTGAAAATGTTCCACCATGATTTCAGCTTTTTGTTTAATGGCGTAGTTGTGGCTCTCCACATAACGGTGCAGCTTTTTGCTCGCTTTGTTTTTGTCAAAGAGTGGATCTTCCTGCACTTTCTTAATCAAGTTATAGTAGCTTTTCACCGGCGTGTAATTGCTGAGCACATCCAGAATAAATCCTTCCTGAATCGCCTGCTTCATTGTGTAGCTATGAAACGGTTTGTGTTTGATTTTGCCTTCTGAATCCGGCGGCAGTGCTTCTCCAAACATCTCAAGGGTTTTGTTTTTTGGCGTTGCGGTAAATGCAAAGTAACTTGCATTCGTCAGCATCTTGCGAGATGCCATCCGTTTTTCCAGAGCATCGTTTATAGTGTCTTCCGGATCTGAGCCCGAGTCTTCCGCTTCATCCGGAGAAAGTGCCTGGCTCATGGCAGCGGATGTTCTACCACCCTGGCTGGAATGAGCTTCATCGATGATGATTGCAAAAGTTTTCCCCCCTTCCGTTGATATTTCATCCAGAATAAAGGGAAACTTTTGGACCGTTGAAACAATGATCTTCTTTCCCTGTTCAATGAATGTGCGCAGGTCACCCGATTGTTTTGCATGCCCAACCGTTGAGCCCACCTGCATAAATTGTTTGATGGTTGCCTGAATCTGCTGGTCCAGGATTCGTCTGTCCGTTACAACGATCACGGAATCAAATACATCTTTTTCGTTTTTCTTAATTCCAATGAGTTGATGCGCAAGCCAGGCAATCGAATTTGATTTTCCGCTGCCTGCAGAATGCTGAATTAAATAGCGCTTTCCGGCGCCGTTTGATTCTACGTCGCTCAGAGCTCGTCTCACAACACCCAGCTGATGAAAGCGCGGCCAGATTTGAATGCGTTTCTTTTTGCCTGTGCGTGGATCTTCTTCTGTTACTACTTGTGCGTAATTTTCAAGGATGTTTGTGAGTCCCTGTGGAGTCAGAATTTCTTTCCAGAGATAATCTGTCTTAAGTCCCGTTGGATTGGGAGGATTGCCCGCGCCATCGTTGTGACCCTTGTCAAAAGGCAAGAACCAGGACGCTTTGCCCTTGAGTTCCGTACACATTGAAATCGAACTATCGTCCACTGCAAAGTGAACCACACATCTGCCAAACTGAAAGAGTTGTTCCCTTGGATCGCGGTCATTCTTGTACTGAGCAATTGCATCTGCGACAGTCTGTTTTGTAAGACTGTTTTTCAGCTCGAATGTGGCGATGGGCATGCCGTTGATAAATAGACCCAGATCCAGAGCGCGCCTGGTTTCATCCATGCTGTAAGCAAGCTGGCGCGTGATAGAAAATCGATTCTGTGCATGAAGAGCTTCTGCCTTTGCATTTCCTCTGGAAGGCGTGCCGTAAAAAAGATCAAAGTGAAGGGGCCCGTGATCGATTCCTTTGCGAATTACATCAATGACGCCGCGCTTGCCAATTTCAGTAGAAAGCCTGGTTAGAAATTTCAATCGATTGATATCTTTAGGATCATCGCTCATTGCCAGTTTCTGAAACGTTTCCGGCTGAGTGGCGCGCAAAAAGGCAAAGAGTTGTGGTACATCCAGGGACTGGGCGCGATCAAAATCCTTGGGACTTCCAGGGGTATATCCAGTGCCGCCAAACGGAAGAGTTGCTGGAGTCTCTGGCGCAACCTGGAGCCCGGCGCTTCCGGTCATGTGCATCATGATGATTGTTTCTAAACCCTTTTCGCTTGTATCCGTTGTCATTGCCCTTCCTCGGTTTCGAGTTCGGTTTCTTCTATATCAAGATCGTCAGCTATATCAGGGTTTGGATCTTCACTCGGAAGATTCTTTGCAGCTTCGCGTACATCGAGTTTGCCTGTGACTACATCTGCCGTGAGGCGAGTTCGATATTCGCGCAGGAGTGAAATTTCGCGTTCGGTGCGCAATAATATTTCAGAAAAAGAAGAGGTCTCTGAGCGAATATACTCAATGATCAGTGATTGCTCTGCTCTATTTGGAAGGCCGAGAGTGTAGTTGCGAATCGTGGAGATATTCACATGGGGAACAGTTGCTCCCAATGCATCCTGCAACGCCTGTCGGTAAGTCGCCCGACCATTGAGAAGATGCATCACAAACTCAGAATCAAATTCATCCTTGACTCGAAATACCATCATTCGCTGCGAAATACAGAGTTTCACTCCGGTGGGGACGCATGCGGCGATTCCGAATCGTTCGCCTTCTCTGGAATAGAGTATGTCCCCGGCGCGTGGCGCGAGCCTTTCAGTCCAGCGCGCATACTCGGCGGCCGGAATCCGTTTCGCTTTCTTCAGATGAACGACCCCGGGCGAAATATCGGCCGTCCTTATTGCGGGGTATGTCCCCTCGGTCGAATATTTGGGAGTCGCGTGAAGGCAATCGACTATCTTTTCTGCAACCACCTTCAATCTCCTCACTTCCCAATGTTCCGGAATCTCTCCCAGCCACGGAATTCCAGAATCTTTCATCTTCACATTCGGATCCAGGCCGCGAGTCACCGCGCGATGGATGATTGCCTGTTTCTGTTCATTCAAGAGCGATACGATTTTCTTTTTCGCGCGGATGGCGCGTTCGATTCGCGCATTTGCATAGTCCAGAAAGTGAACGATGGCTGCTTGTTCGTCTGGGGGCGGGAGGGGGGTGAGGATTAGTTTGAAGTGCTCTGGACGCAAGCTCCACATATCAGAAGTGATTCCATATGACCAGCGCTCCGCTTCCTTTGCGAATTGCGGAATTCTGTACAAATGATGGAAATAATTCGGAATGTGATCGGGACTGCGAAACCGCATGACGACATAAGCTGGGCTAATGATGCCACGGAATGCGGAGGCGCCGATCGCTCCTTGCCACGCGCGCATCTTGTTATAAGCAAGGTCACGCGGTTGCACGAGTTTGTATGCGGTTTTATTCTGATTCGAGCTGTCCCGTTTCGAACTTCCTTCAAGGAGCGCTTTCTGCCGAATGATTCCCCGAGTGATTGTGACCGAAAGCATTTCTTCCGTCGCATGGTCGCGATCTTTAATTTCGGAGAAAATGGCCCGATTCGGCTTCAGCGCCCAATGATTCGGAATATCGCCGAACCAGTCTGATGAATGCGAATTGTATTGCGGATATGGCTTCAATCCTTCGATCATTAGAGAGCCTTCAGCAGATCGGCGGGGTTCCATATCTGCTCCGCAAGTTTCTTGTACAGTTCACTCCTGAGATCCACCTGAGCTTTGTTGAACTGATCCAGATGAACAAAGGGCAATCCAGTTCTTTCGCGGAATTGCAGGAAGCCCGGGTTATGATTGTAGCATTGCGAATGCAAAGACCGCGCCAGTAGATTCTGTGTGTTGTAATGTGGAAGTTTATCTTCGTATCTGAGATCGCCGTAGCTTGCGTTGAAGCTCTTTGGTAATAGCAGCAAAGCGCCTATGCGATTGCGGTATTCTGAAAAGTCGGCAGCATGGGGAAATTCTGCCACGTGTCGCTCCGGATGATCGGCCCAAATATGTTCCACCTCGAAGCGAGTCTTTCCTTCCCCCACATAATCCAGGTAAAGCGATGGCTGTCCCGATTGAGTCTCCACATAATCGGTGAGCCGTGCGAGAATACGGTGAATGTAATAGCGATTCTGCTGATGAACCCGCAATCGGTCCGTGCTCGCAAAGGTCTCCTCTTCTTTTAAAAGAAACTCATTCAGTTTTTTTGACAGGGAATCAATATCCAGACCGCGAATGTCCCTCATAACCAGAAACATCGCATATTGCAATGTCGAGTAAGCAATCGACCGAGAATTCCAGAGACGCCATGTAAGGAGGATGTCGAGGTATTGCGCCGTCAGACTGACTTTGCGCCGTACGATTTCTTCGGAATCATTAGGGCGAAGTGGAGCCAGTAGCAACATGTACTGAAGCGTGAATCCCTGCTGCGCATTATAGAGAACATGCTCCATGCCCGCCACACGAGTCCGCGAAGCCTGAAGGAGCAGCAAATACTGGCGCGTATAGAAATCGAAATCCCGGTCAATGAATCTAAAAAAATCATCGGAATTCTTGAGACCGATCATCTGTGCAGCGTCACGCAACCATCTGTGGAATTCCGTTCCTATGCGGTCAAAATCCTCAGCGCTGGCTCCCTTTTTGCGCTCCCGAATCTTTGTCGCGTACTGACTGCGTAACCAGGCTTTGAAACAATCTGACTCAACCTCCTTGCCCTCACTATTCAGGTCGCGAATGCGTTCGCGCCACCGATTATTCGCCGCTGTTCGCTTTGACTCATCAATATTTGCAAGGAGATAACCCTTCAACATGTCGGTCGGGCTGAGAGATAGGCCCCGATCATTCATCGTCTCAAAAATCGTATAGGCATCGTCATCTGAATACGCCGTGATCTCTACTAAATGAACGTTCTCCAGCAACCAATCAATGAAGTACGGAAGCGCATCGCCGCGAAGCTCTTCTGGAAATCCGGACTCAATATCTCGATAGCGTGCGACTAGATTCTGTACAGACTCAGGGCGATCTGTTGTGTTGAATGCGGAGGCACCATCGGCAAACAGGGCCTCCATCGCCGGAGTGCGTTCGTCAACATGCAGATTGAAGGATTTCTGATCAAACTTCTCAGAGAAAATCAATTCATCCACGTTCACTTGCTTTTCATGATCCCGCTGCAGATTCCGAAGTAATACAAGGAGTAGCGTCAAACTGGTCAGGCGTTGCTGGCCATCGACCACGTACCCAACACTGTCTTTCTTGCTGATAATAATCGAGCCCAGAAAGTAGTGCGGATAATCGGAAACTTTGCTGCGCGAATGACCCGGATTGTAATCTTCTAAAAACTTCTCGCTGAGATCATCAACCAGTTCACGAATCTGTTTTTCATACCACTTATATTCCCGCTGATAATAATCGATGGAATATTTCACACCCTTGAGCAGCTCGCGAACCGTCTTCGCCTTTCCGAGTATTTCCCGCATCTACTTTGCCCCCTTGATGATCTGACTCAGGAGTCCTTCCGCTTCTTTCTCAATTGCAAGAATGTCCGCGCTGATTTCTTCCAGCGTTCGCAGAGGTTGCGGTTTATAAAAATGACGAGTGAAGCTGATCTCATATCCGATTTTTGTCGCATCCTTTTTAATCCATGCATCCGGCGTGTAAGGCAAAACCTCGCGCTTGATAAACGCTTCTATCCCGCCGTCTTCCAGCAGAGGCACCTGCTCCGTATCGCGCAGATCGGAATCCGATTCATATTCCACAATGGATTTTTCTCCATTGTGCATTGTCTCAAACGTTCCATAGAGCGGATCGACTTTGACCTTACCCGTTTTGTGAACTCTGGCGACTACGGGTGCAGCCGATTCTTCGCGCCAGCTCACCGCCTTGAGAATTTGTTTTAGTTCTGATGCACCGAGTTTTATTTTGAGATTACCCAGGGCTATATCCACCTGCGCGCGAAAATCATTGTGATCTTCAAAAAGTTTATCACCCAATTTTTCCCGCAGCTTCATAGCCGCAGAAACCAGTTCTCCGTCCCGTTCCCACGTTTTTGGATCCAGGAGCTTCTTCTGTTTCTTTTCTGAGAGACCTTTTTTTGCAGAGCCCTCTTCCTCGTCAGCTTCTTCGTCATCTCCGCCCCAATCCGCAAGGCGCCTTGAAAGTGATTTAGAAAGTTTATTAAATTTATTGAATAAGTCCTCGCCAAACTCATCATAAAGCGCGGACCGAATGTCCTCATCGCCGGATGCAAAACGCAGCGGCTCTATTAGTTTGAGAGAGAGCTGGCTATGAAGCCGCAGTGGCCTTTCGACCACAACCTTCCAGTACCCAAAGCCCGCATTGGGAAATATCTTGGACTCCTCTGTCTCTTTGAAATCAAGAAAGGTGCGCGTGATGCGATCAATATCCTCGGTCGACAGCTCGCAGTTCTTCTTTCCCAGATTCTTGCGGAGTGGCTTGAACCACTGAGTCGCATCAATGAGTTGAACTTTTCCTTTACGATTGGCTGCTTTCTTATTAGAGAGAACCCAGACATACGTTGCAATACCCGTGTTATAGAAAAGACTGAGCGGCAGCGCAACAATCGCTTCTAACCAATCATTTTCAATAAGCCACCGCCGAATGTTACTTTCGCCCTGACCTGCATCTCCCGTGAAGAGAGAACTTCCATTGTGGACCTCCGCAATGCGACTACCTAGCTGAGACTTCCCGTTCATCTTAGAAGCCATGTTGGCCAGAAAGAGCAGCTGACCATCGCTTGAGCGAGTTACGAGGGAGAGTTCCTCTCCGTTGTGCATCACGCGAAAACGCGGATCGCGCATTGCATCCTTTCCACCCATGGATTCCAGATCATTCTTCCAGCTCTTTCCGTACGGAGGATTCGCAAGCATGAAGTCAAATTCCTGCGCTGGAAATGCATCATGTGAAAGTGTAGACCATTCGGCGCCGCCAACAATGTGGTCTGCATTCTCTCCTTCTCCTTTGAGAATCATATCCGCTTTGCAGACCGCGTACGTTTCAGGATTAATTTCCTGACCGTAGAGAAGACTTTTCACTTGCTGCTTGCGCTTGGCGCCCAGTGCAGACAGAGTTTCTTCAGCGACTGTGAGCATCCCTCCCGTGCCGCATGCGCAATCGTAAATCAGATACGTTCCGGATTTAATTGACGATTCGATTGGCAGAAATACGAGGTTTGCCATCAGACGCACAGCATCGCGCGGGGTCCAGTGCTGACCGGCTTCTTCGTTGTTATCTTCATTGAATTTGCGCACAAGCTCTTCAAAGACCGTGCCCATCGCATGATTGTCGATGCCCGCAGGAGAAAGGTCTATGTCCGGATCCAGGAATTTACTGATCAGCGTACCGAGCGCATCGGCTTTTGAAAGAGTCGATAGCTGGTTTCTAAATTTGAAGTTCTCCAGAATATCCTGAACATTTTGAGAAAATCCGTTCAGATAATCTTCAAAGTCTGCAAGCAATTGCTGCTGACTCCCGCGTGACTTGAGATCTCGGAGAGTGAATTTTGACGTGTTGTAAAAAGCCTGTCCGGCTGCATCACCAAGCGCTGCGCGTTGCTCAACGATCTTTGCCTTATCAAGCATCTTCTTTGTCTCGAGAACCTTTTGCTTGCTTGGTTCAAGTACCGCATCCATGCGCCGGATTACACACATGGGTAGGATCACATCTGGATATTTGCCCCGTTTGAAGAGATCGCGTAAAACGTCGTCAGCAATGCCCCAGATAAATGAGACGATCTTGTTGTGTGTTGCCTGGTCCATACTCGGTCGTGCTCCCTGGTTCTGCTGGGGAAGAGAACGAGCACAACGCGTTTGTTGTCCAGAGTTTTTGGTAAGATTTTTGAGCGATCATCTCTTCAGATGATTCAATTTTCGCCACGATCTGACTCCCATTCTTCTCAATAGGCTCACTTTCGCGGCTGAATCCCGCGCACACATCACTTGCGTGGGCGCTTTGTCTGGCGTTGCGTGTCCGATCGCGCAGCGTTTGCCATGGTATCCAGCCGCTGATTCACATAGAAGTTCACTGTCCCTTTTGGAATTCTTCCAAGCTGGTCCGGAGTCCCGATCTTTGTTTTTGTCAATATCTCAATCGCTTCATCAACAGTGTCCACTGCGTACACTGTGAACCGTTTCTCCGCGCACGCCTGGACAACATCATCTCGCAGCATCAGATACTTGACGTTTGCTGTTGGTATCAGTACGCCCTGCTCTCCGGTTAAACCACGGGCCCGGCAAAGGTCAAAGAACCCTTCAATTTTCTCGTTCACGCCGCCAATGGCCTGGACACGCCCGTGCTGATTGATCGATCCGGTAACTGCAAGCGATTGAAGAATGGGAATCCCGGAAAGCGAGGAAAGCAATGCGCAAAGCTCTGCAAGAGAGGCAGAATCCCCTTCGACTGGACCATAGGATTGCTCAAAGACAAGGCTCGCACCGAGTGAAAGGGGCTCTGTACGTGCGAATCGCGAGGCAAGGAAAGAAGAAAGAATTAACACGCCTTTGGAATGAATCTTCCCTCCCAATTCCACTTCGCGCTCAATGTCGATGACTCCACCTTTGCCCTGCCATGTGTTTGCAGTAATTCGTACCGGATGAGCAAACGCATAATCCGGAAAATCAACCACTGCCAGTCCGTTTATCTGACCAACCTCTGCACCCGTCGTGGCTATCAGAAGCGTGTCCCTGACGATTTCACGCTGAAGTGTATTTCGAACGCGATCCGCGCGGCGAATTTGTGCTGCAAGCGCATCCTCAAGGTGGACAACGTCTACAACGCTCTCGTTCCGTTTTGCTGCCCAGTGATCTGCTTCACTCATTATATCGGCGATCAATCGTGTTCTGGTTGTTAGCCTTTCACTATCACCGCTCATGCGAGAACCATACTCCACAATCCTGGCAACTGCTTCGCGCGTAAATGGTCTGAGATTATTTACATGCGCCAGACGACCTACAAGTTTTGCGTACGATTGTACATTGTCCGCAGTCCTTTCAATGTCTGACTCAAAGTCTGCCATAACCTTGAACAGTTCGTCAAACTCCGGATCAAGTTCCTTTAAGAGATAGTATACCCGTCGATCTCCAACCAGAACAACCTTGACGTTAAGCGGCATTTCTTCTGGTTCGAGCGTCAGCGTGCTCATCAGCCCCAGTAACTGCCCGGGGGACTCGATCAACAACTTGCGAGACTTCAAAGCTCGTTTCAAACCGTCGTATGCAAACGGTTGAGTCAAAAGTTTCTCCGCATCAAGAACCAGATAACCACCGTTGGCCCGGTGCAGTGCACCGCCGCGAATCAAACTGAAATTGGTAAGCAATGAACCCAGGTGCGCGATTTGATCGAACCTACCCAGCAGATTCGGAAAATTAGGGCTCTCCTCATACACAACAGGAGCCGTAGTTTGGCCACTGCGGTCGACTATGAGATTTATTTGAAATCGCTCCAGAGCAATGCTGCCGGTGGGAGCTGATTCAGTGTCCTCCTGGCCGCGTCCTCCTCGGCGCAGTTCGTCACCAACCTTTATAACATCAATAAAGACACGATCGAGAAAACCAATGACTGCAGGAATACCTTTGTATCCTTCTTTCAAGTCCTCTATCAGGTGGCCAACGGCCAGCTTCATTGTTTCTTGATTGATTTCGCGAATCTTTTTCTGTAGATCGCGCCGCCATCTGGGAAATTGGCCGGTCAGCTTTTCAAGCTTCTCAGAGTTCTTTTCAATTGCTTTTTCAAATTGCTTCTGTTCGTCCTCTGGAAGTTTTGCGAAATCCTCCGGAGAAATAGTTTCCTTGCCTTTCATCGGCATAAAGAAGAATCCCTCAGGCCCGCTTAAAAGCGCCACGCCGCTCTTCATGGCATCCTCTCCCAGGGAGTGCAGAGCATCTTCGTGTTTCTTCTTGAACTCTTCCTTGATTAGTTCGAGACGCGAGCGGTACTCTTCCGTGTCAAACCCGCTTGCAATCGCAGTCCCAAGCTCTGATACGAACTGTTCCATATCCTGTTTCAAAAGAATCCCTCGGCCGGGCGGTAAGGCGAGCGCACATGGTTTTCTCACCTCATCAAAGTTGTTCACATAACACCAATCGTCCGGAGCAGGCTCGCCTGCTGCTTTCGCCCGCAGTAAACGCAGGACCGCTGCGTGTCTTCCACTCCCCGATTCTCCCATGGCAAAAACGTTGTGACCGGGGCTTTTGATTTCAATTCCGAATGATATGGCTTCTTCCGCTCTTTCATGGCCTGGTGTATCCAGGTTCTTTTCAACTTCCGCAGTCGTAATGAAAGGGAAACTTCGCGGATCACACGAATGCCGCAAAGAACCTGCGGCAAGAACGCTCGCCTGGGAATCTGCCGGGATTAGAACAGGTGCAGTCAATTTCAATCGGTGGTTCATGGGTTGCTTCTCTGGTTGATCAAGAATTGGGCGGCTATCCAACCGCCCCACAAATTCAGCCGACTTGGATAGGGATCGCCTTTGCGCTGGCCTGCGCCTGAGGGACAATGTCTCTGATTTCCATTCTCTTTACCTCCAGGATTGAATAGTGCTAAATGACTTCGTTCCGGATGATTCGACTCAATCGGAGATCTGATTTTTGTCATTCTTAATATGCAGCCCGTGGCTTTTGACCGGCAGTTCGTCTGCACATGATGCAAGTCAGTGTATTTTCAGAGACAACGAGTATATTGCAAATGTGAAAATGAATATTGCTGATATCGAAACATCCCTTTCAAAAAAGCGCCAGGAGCTGAGTGATCGGTTGATCGAATTGGAGCAAGACATCAGACGCCAAAAAACGCCTCTTGATCAGGACTGGGAAGAGGCAAGCGTGCAGCAAGAAAATGACCAGGTGGTGGACACACTTGCCTCTGAGATCCGCACTGAAGTGGGCGAGATCGACCTGGCGCTCCTTCGGATACGCGACGGCAAATATGGAATCTGCTCAGTATGCGGCACACGGCTACCGGATTCACGACTCCAGGCACTTCCGTACGCGTCCACATGTGTTGTTTGTTCTGTACACCGGCCCAGCCGTCCTGACGTGGCTTAGATCTTGTTGAGTCCCTCTGAACCCGGCCGACTCTCGGATGTTGAGTCGACTTCTGGTGCTGCTGCCTGATACCTGTGGCTCACAATCCGAGTCGACAGAAACTCACATTTTTGCGTTGCATAAACGGGGATGACCATGATGATTTATCTAGATGGAACTCTTGCTTCCCAGGCAAATGCATCGGGCGCAAGCGTCAATACTGTGCTCTCAAGTTTGAGCGTAGGCAAATCGAACTTTCAGGGAGATAACCTCACTGGTTCTATCGACGACGTACGCATTTACAATCGCGCGCTAAATGCGACGGATGTTTCCGCTGTTTATGCAGGTCAGTGAAAGCGGAAATTTTCCCTCCTACCTGATTCACTGCACCTGCACTTGCCCTACCCGATTTTTCCTGGCGCGCCACTTTTTATTGACAATGTCTTCCCAATCATGCGTCGCTTGCTTATGAACGTCCCTCAACGTTGCGTCAGAACGCGCTCGCAGGAAAGTAAACGCCATGCCCCTTAAATTCGCAGTACTCTATGGTTCCGTTCGTGCGGAGCGTGCCGGAATCGGTTCGGCCCTTTTTTTCGTTCGCAAACTTGAGGAACGTGGACATTCAGTTCAGTTTGTGGACGTTAAGGAATATCCGCTGCCATTTCTAGATCGAATGTATAAAGAATTTCCTGCGGGCACAGCACCGGAATCTCTAGAGAAGCTCCATGGCATTCTGAATTCCGCAGAAGCATTTGTAGTCGTAAGCGGCGAATACAATCACAGCATTCCCCCTGCCCTGAAGAATCTTCTGGATCATTTTCAGCGGGAATACTTTTTCAAGCCCAGTGGCATCGTTACATATTCTGCAGGCCAGTACGGCGGCGCACGCGTTTCCGTCCACCTTCGCGATGTGCTGGGGGAGCTTGGAACACCCAGCATTTCTTCCGTTTTCAATATCCCTCGCGTACTCGATGCGTTCGATCGCGACGGTACATGTAAAGATCCCGCTCTTGAAAAACGATCCGTGCGTTTTCTAAACGAGCTTGAATGGTACGCCGACGCCCTGAAGGCAAAGCGTGCTGGCGGTCTTCCATATTGACTTGTCCAAACCGCGTTGCCGATATCTGGCTGGCATGGACGCACCGGGAAGACACCCAATTCGCCCACCCCATTGTCCGAATTCCGCTAGCCAGCGGCGATTATCCGTTTCACTGGAGGAATGGGGAATGGCGCCGTAAACTTTATATGCGATCTAAGATTCTAATACTAATCCTGGCTGTAGCCACCCATTGCATTCCAGACTCGCTGAGTGGAAAGAAATGCCATGCGTCGACTGAGGCATCGAAGTGTTTCACAATCCTGTATCTAGCCACGTGCGGTCAAAATTCAGCCGGAACAACCAGTGTGAATGGGAAATCAACGACAACGCCCTGTGGATATGTTATTGAGTTCGGTGCACTCATGTGCAAGCGATCCTGCGACTAGTTAAATTGTAATAGAAACATCCTGACCTGTCATTCCCAATGCCCCATGCAAAATTCCAAAGAAGCAGATCTGAAAGAAGCACTATTGCACGAAGGTATGCGGGCCCTGGAAGTTGGAGTCAAATATGCAATCATAACGATACTGTTACTTGGCGCCCTGCTCTTTGCTTTTCTATTTATCGGTAATTACCCGGCGAGCTCCTATCCGCCACCGTTTGCATTCTTCACCATCTTAACTGCAATCACCGTGGGCTTGTACTTTGGTCTGCGAACGAGAAGTCTTCCAAAGGCTGGCGTCTACACCGCGCTTATTACGCTGGCCTGCACACCTTCGTTTTTCTTTCTGATGATGAACCTCTTTCGCGATGGCGGCACGGCCGCTTTTTTTCATGGACCCATATCAACCTCGTATTTTGCAATCCTCATAGTTACGGGGCTTTTCTTTGAGCTAAGGCTATCTGCAGTAGCGGGCGCCGTTTCAGGTGTGAGCTTCCTCATCGTCTATGTTGTAGCGCGCCCGACTCTCGTGGCACTTCCCATAACAGATCCGATAACATATAACGTTATAACGGCCATAGTGCCAAATGTAATGAAAGCGATGGTCATCTTCTCAACCGGTTTGTTCGTTGGTATAGTTGCTCGTTACTCGCGCAGTATACTTTCGCGCATGGTTGCAGAACAAAAAGAGAAAACGGAAATTGATCGACTCTTTGGCGAATATGTCAGCCAGGAAGTTAGAGAAAAAATAAAGAGCAATCCACTTTCAAATGGGGAGCGCAAGCATATGGCCATCATGTTTACAGATCTGCGCGGTTTTACCAGTCTAAGCGAACAGACAACACCAGAAGAAATCGTGGATCGCCTTAATCTTTATTTTGATGAAATGGTCGCTGCGATTTCTGCGCACGGTGGCGTAGTAGATAAATTCATTGGCGATGCAATCCTTGCAACCTTTGGTGGGGTACTCGACATTGAGAATCCATGTGCTGCAGCATTTAGAGCCTCGCAGGAAATGGAGAGGCGGCTCAGTATACTCAATGAAAATTGGACCGTTGTAGGCCTGACTGGCCTGCGGCATGGAATCGGATTGCATTATGCGCAGGTTTTACAGGGAATCATTGGAAGTAGAAATCGTAAAGATTATACAGTAATTGGTGACGGTGTAAATCTGGCTTCGCGCGTAGAATCGCTCACAAAGAAAATGGGGCAGACTGTTTTACTCACAGGAGAATTCAGAACCCAGCTTCCCACAGAACTCCAGGAAAAAACCAGCCAGCGCTGGAGAGTTAAAGTTCGCGGTCGGGAGGCGCCCCTCGACGTATTTGCTCCCGCACCAGTTCCTCGGGCTATTTAGCAAGGGTCCAAAAGTGAATTAGCTCTTCCGTTTCGCGCGTGAGTGGATGCGGATATCCAAATTCCTTGACGCTTCGAATCATCCCGAGTTCAATTGATTCATGCGCACAACGACACTCGCTCTATGTTTCGTTTCTCAGCTTGTCATTTCCGGCTTAGAAGCTCAAAAACGGACCCTCCCTTCAGCGCCACCTGCAGATTGGAAAGTAACATACCAGTGGCTTCAGCAAAATTACAATTATCCGGATTCAGGGCCAAACTATGACTGGCCCAGCACAGAAAAACCGAAGGTCGTCTCAGATACGATCATGGCAATCGACGGTACTGTAATACCGATTCTACCTGGCGCCAGTGAAGTGAATTTAAGTACAGGCAAACATTCGGTAGTTTCAGGTGCGTTTCAGGCCACGACAATCAAGTACGAAGTCAAGACAACCAATCGCGCCATGCTTGCTGAAAGTTATAAGAAACTCTCCACCATCTTCCGCGATACATACCACGCGAATCTAGAATCCTTCGCTCGAACATCACCTTCTGATTACATTATTGTAAGAGGAATTCAAGACGGACTGGAGTGCGAGCTGCTGATTCCAGGAAAAGTAAGCACGGGCAAGATGGAATTTGCTGACGGCGGAACAATGAGCGTGGAGTATACGGTGCGAGGCATTTCGCATTTCTATTTCTTTAGAACCAATCTACTCGTTGTGAAAGATCAAGTAACACTCAGCGATGGTACGGCCATTCCTCTCTTTCCCGGAAAACAGATTACAGAGGTGAACGTAGGGAATACCCAGGGGACGGCACAACCCGAGACCCACGTAGATTATTCGTTTTATGTCCCGGATCATGCACAGTATCCGGCAGAGTTTGTAAAACTATATACGATGTATTCGAAACGATTCGGCTTCCCTGTGTCGGCGTACAGGGTCTGGGACCAGGGCCTGGAGGATTTCAAGATTCGCTATGAAGACGAGAAGGTGATCGTGACAATTAGTGTCGGTGGCGATCCAGTTCAGAAGGGTTTGCAAACCAGTATCAGTCGTTTTCCCTGGAATGATAAGCTGCTATCACTTTCCGCGGAGCTAGACTTTAAGAACAAAACGCAAATGATCCCGGGACAGAACGCTGAACTACCCAAACCGCCAGAGAAAGAAACGGAAAAAAGAAAACGACAGGATAGAAAGCGGTAAAGAACAAGTTTACAAAAAGAATAGAGCATCTTTCCTCCGACCATGATTAAGAAATTTCTGTTATTTCTGCTCGGATTTGTATTTGTAATGCTTGGCTGGGCCTTTATAAGTCCAAAAGAGTTTTCAGTGGTCAGAGAGATCACAATCAATCGACCCAATGCTGAGGTTTTTGGTTATATTCGATTCCTCAAGAATCAAGAAAAGTTCAGCGCCTGGGCAAAAATGGATCCTCAAATGAAACGAGGCTTTACCGGCAAGGACGGCGAAGTTGGTGCGATTGCATCCTGGGACGGAAACAAACAGGTCGGGATTGGAGAACAGGAAATCAAGAAGATTACTCCCAATCACAGGATGGATCTTGAACTGCGGTTCAAAAAACCGTTTGAAACTACGTCAACTGCCTTTATGAGCACAGAAGCAATCGGCCCAAACCAGACCAGAGTTCAATGGGGATTTGCAGGCAAGATGCCCGTTCCAATGAACTTGATGCTTACCTTTGGAAATATGGACGAGATGGGTGGAAAGGACCTTGCAACGGGACTGGCGAATCTAAAATCGGTGCTTGAGGAACGTTAGGCGACCATTTGGCACGCGTAGCTTGTTGTTTTACAACAGTTGAACTCAGCTGCGCGGTTACTTAATCTTTAAGTAGCTCTTCAATCCTTCCAATAAGCAATTTAGGGCTGAAGGGCTTGCTTATAAAGTCAACCGCGCCGAGTTCTGTAGCTCGCCTGCGATCACTCTCCTGGCCCTTGGCAGAAAGAAAAATCACCGGACACTTGCGACCGCCAAAATGTTCTTTGATCTTTTCACATGCAGTGAAGCCATCCATCTCAGGCATCATGATATCCATTACAATTAAATCCGGATTCTCAGCCATTGCCACTTCAACACCCTGCCTGCCGTTTTCCGCTGAGACCACTGAAAAACACATTTGATTCAGTTTCAGTGAAACCATTTTGATAAAGTTAGGCTGATCGTCCACGAGCAGGATCTTTTTCATCTGGCGAAGTCTAGCCCAATCCGAGGGCATTCGTCAAGCAGTAAGTTGTCAACGAATCGATCAATACCCCCCGTTCTGGGGGTGCTTAGATGCTGAATTGCCTTGCATTCTGCCCCTTTTAACGTTTTGATCGTCCGGTCTTGAACCAGCTTATGAAACGTTCCCGGACAAAATGCTGCTCCAACTTTGCCGCTGAGGTACGCCCTTGATCCGCCCGGCTGTACTGGCAGGAAGGACCGGTTGCGTGCTGGGATTTTTACTCTTGCTGTCGTGCAACCCGGATCACTCCAGAAAACAAATACCTAAAGCCATCCAGGGAACCATAGATCTGCGAAATTGGGATTTTGAAAAAGACGGACCCCTGGCATTGAATGGTGAATGGGAATTCTACTGGAATTCAATGCTGGAAACGCAGGATGAAATCAAATCGCAGACAAATCGTTCCAGGGAATTTGCAACCGTCCCGGGTAGCTGGCATACCATTCGTCGCGGAGAGGGACACCTTCCTGTCTATGGCTATGCCGCCTATCGTCTAAAGATATTACTGCGCCCGGGCGAACACAGCCTATCGACAATCACAGATCAAATGGGAACTGCCTGCACACTTGCAGCAAATGGTGAGATCATCTGGCGCGGTGGGAATCCAGGAAAAACCCAATCCGAATCGCAACCTTCTTATCGTCCTGCACTGATTTCGATTTCACAAGAATCCAACGAGTTGGAAATGATCGTGCGATGTTCCAACTACCATCATGCTCTGAAGGCAGGATTCTGGAATCCTATCGAAATTGGAAGTTCATCTGCCATGACAAGCAAATGGGAAGGCATGGTTCGTCTCGACTGGTTTGCAATGGGTAGTTTGCTGATAATGGGTTTGTATCATCTGGGTCTGTTTAGTTTGCGGCGCAAAGATCGATCTGCCCTCTGGTTCGGCGCCTTCTGTCTCTTACTTTCACTGAGGAGCATCTCAGTCGGCACGTATTACGTTAGTCGCACACTGCCAGTCGAATGGTTCTGGCTGGCAGCAAAACTGGATTTTCTGAGTTTCTATGTCGCAACGCCGGTAATGATTCTATTCCTTGAGAGCATTTTTCCGGACGAAGTGAAGCACGGTTGGGTCAGGGTTACTTGTATCTTGAGTGCAATCCCGTCTGTCCTGGTTCTGCTCACACCGCAATCCTGGTTTACGCTCACATTGACCGCATACGAAATTGCAATCGTAGTAGTAGGACTCTACGCGCTTGGATGTTTGATCATAGCAATCAAACGGAAGCGTCAGGGTGCACGGCTATTTTTCACTGGCTTTTTGATCTTCTTTGCATCCGTGGTAAACGACATCCTGGTCCAACAGATGTTCATTTACGGACCGCAGATTTCCGCCTACGGTTTGTTTATCTTTATTCTCTGCCAGGCATTTCTATTATCGCGCAGGTTCACAGATGCTTTTGTAAAGGTTGAACAACTCTCAGAGGATCTGGAATCCAAAAACAAGGCACTTCAGTTGCTCGATAAAGCAAAAGAGAGAATGATTCAACAAGAGCAGCTCGCCACAATTGGAAACATGGCCGCTGGGATTGTTCATGATCTTAAGAATCCCATGGGGATAATAAAAGGTTCCGTGGAGCTTGCAGATGACTCGAGCATTGGCGCACAGGAGCGCCGCAGCTTGTTGAAAATCATTGATCAGGAAGCGGATCGAATGATCTCACTTGTCCAGGATTTGCTCAACTATAGTCAGGGTGCCATCTCTGCACGCAAACAATCCGTGGATCTAGGCGATTACGTCACTCGGATTCGCACTGCAATCGAACCTGGCATGAAACGAAAGAACATTGATTTCTCGCTTGAAATTGATGGCGCTGAAACCGCACAGATCGATCCAGACCGTTTCCTGCGTGTTCTTGTAAACATTGCGAGCAATGCCGCAGATGCCACACATCCAGGTGGTCAGTTTAAGATTTCCATTGGAAAGAGCAGTCAGTCGGTTATATTTACGTTATGCGACAATGGACCCGGGATACCGGAACAAATTCGCGAATCACTTTTTGAACCTTTTGTAACTCACGGAAAATCCCATGGCACAGGGCTCGGAATGGCAATTGCCAAGAGCATGGTGGACGCACATGGCGGACGTATCTCGTTTAAGAGTGAGACAGGAAAAGGGACTATGTTTACCATCGAGGTGCCTGCATGATTGGAGTTTCGCGTAGGGAGCCATCCAAACAGATTCTGGCTCTGGTTCTTATCTCCATCTTCACGGGTTTTTGCGGCCCTGCTCACTCCAGGAAAGCACCGCCCGCTGCAGTTGCCGGAACCCTGGATTTGCGAGATTGGAACTTCGAGACGGATGGTCCGGTTGAACTCAAAGGTCAGTGGGAGTTCTACTGGAACAAGTTCAAATCTGACATTTCTGCAAACGATTCCCCGGGATTGATTGAACCGGGGGCCTGGCATACATTCAAGCATGAAGGCAAAGAAGTTGGTGCCATGGGCTATGCGACGTACCATTTGCGAATCTTACTTCCAGCGTCACGTTCAAATCTTGCGCTCAAGACTGGCGGTTATGATTCCGCCGCGCGATTGACGCTTGCTGGAGTTGAACATTCAATTGGAAAACCTGGTCGCACCCGCAGAGAAACAGAACCGATCTACCGACAGGACTTGCTTGAAATTCCCGAAACCGGGGAGAAAATCGACTTCTATATAGAGACGTCCAACTTCTTCCACAAAAGTGGCGGAATGCTCGCGGCTCCTGTAATTGGCCCTTCCAAAATCATGCATGCAGTTTTACTGCACAGCCAGATCTGGCAGGCAATTCTTGCCGGGATCTTTCTGATCTTTGGAATCTATCATCTACTTCTCCATGTGATTCGCAGAAATTACGTGGCACTTTATTTTGGTTCGTATTGCCTCTTGATGTCTGCGCGCACGCTGTTGACTGGAGAAGAAATTATCCACACCTGGTTGCCTGAGCTTGATCTCAGGCTGGATCTTTTCCTTGAGTATCTGGGGTTGTTTCTAATTGCGCCAGTCTTTGCGTTGTTTCTTCGCGCATTGTTCCCGGACGAATTTCCCAAATGGATGCGCAATGCTTTTCTGATTGTTGGTTCTATTTTTCTCCTGTCCCTCGTTCTCCCACCTGAGACAGGAAGCCATTTCGCAGGTGTCTACTCAGTTGTAGTTCTTTCTACCGTCATTGCGGGTATGGCTGCGGCAATTCGGGCAATCTACAAGCAACGATCAGGCGCTCGCATATTTCTCCTTGGCTTTGCTTCACTCGCAGTCGGTGTAGTGCTCGATGTAGTAGTAAGCCTCTCAACATCTACAAGCGCTGCTTTTTCGTCGGTCGGAATGATTGGCTTTGTCCTGGCGCAGGCAATTGTAATTGCAAATAGATTCTCAGCCGCACTCTCTGAAAGCGAGAGGCTTTCGAGCAGTCTTCAGATTGCCTATTCGGAAGCCGTGGATTTGCGCGGTAAGCTTGCTCAGAAAGAGAAAATGGCAACGATAGGCGACATGGCCGCTGGCATTGTTCATGACCTGAAGAATCCTGTAGGGATCATTAAGGGTTCGGTGGAAATGGCTGACGATGATTCCATCAAGAAAGACACCAGGCGGCAGCTACTCGATATAATAAACAAGGAAGCGGATCGCATGCTGTATCTAGCGCAGGACCTGCTGGATTTCAGCCAGGGTGTGGTCTCAGTCAAGCAACAGGAAACTGATCTTTCAGTTTACGCTCAGCGCATTCGCCAGGTTCTTGCTCCCAATTTTCGCGAGAAGAATATAGGCTTCTCCTTGAATCTAAGCGCGAACGGAAACGTGAACCTGGATGCGGACCGCTTCCTGCGAGTCCTTGTAAACATCTCTAGCAATGCAGCCGATGCCTTGCCTCGTGGAGGTACGTTTGATATCTCAATCCAACGGCAGGCACATCAGGTAGTATTCACCTTGCGCGACAATGGTCCAGGGATTCCAGAGTCGATTCAAGAAAGTCTGTTTCAGCCTTTTGTAACTCACGGAAAATCCCATGGCACAGGTCTTGGCATGGCAATTGCCAAGAGCATTGTAGATGCGCACGCAGGTATCATTTCATTTACTACACAGTCAGGCAAAGGAACAACCTTTACCATCGAGGTGCCCGCATGAGGCGCGCTACATTGCGAGTGATCTTACTCTTAGGCGCCGTAACAGCTGTGGCCAGTATACTGCCGCAGGACTCAGCGGAGCATGGACAGGATTTTGTATTGCGCATGAATCAATGCCGCCTATCGTTACAGGACAAACCAGAGAATCGGAATCCTGATCTCACGCGCGACCATTGGATTCCTGTAACGTTCCCGGATCAGAGACGTGAACCGGGAATCGTCTGGTACGCTTGCCAATTTGAAATGCCTGAACATCCACAAAGCTTGATGGTGGTTTTGCAGAAGGTCAGGCATGCAGATGAAACGTTCGTAAATGGTATCCCGATTGGCAATACGGGAGACGTTAACCTGTCTGGAATCAGAATGGTCCGCGAGGTTCGAGCCTACCCCCTGCCGGTTTCGTTTTTATTAAGCGGGACTAACACGCTTACCGTGCGGCTACGTGCGGCGGGGCGGGATGGACGATTTGGCATTGCCCCGGAAATTCGGGATGGAAGAAACATTGCCTCCTTGATTCGCGATTCCTCACGCCGCGACTATGAGGACGTTGTGTTTGGTGCAGTCTTTTTGTTCGTGGCCTGTTACTTTTACTATGTATGGTGGCAGTTTCGCTCGCAGCGCGAGAATCTATTCTTTGCAATCTGCTGCACCGGGCTTGCACTTTACCTCGGGATTCGTTCTATCCCCATGCTGCTTGGCACGCCCAATCCCATCGCAATGCGATTTGAGTATGCTGCGCTGTTCCTTAACCCAAATACATTCATGCGCTTTCTGTTTCCCTTCCTTGGAAGAAAGACCCCACGCGCGGTATTCGTCTATGATGCCTACGTCATTGCATGTGTCTTGGGATTATTCCTCCTTGATGATCCGGAAGAGTGGCGCGTTATTCTCCGGTATTTTCAGTACTCAGTGTTTCCGATTCTTATCGTAGCTGCTGTAATTGTAAGTCAGGCAATCGCGAATCGAAACCGCGAAGCACTCTATCTTACTCTGGGATTTGTTCTTTTTTTTCTAACAATCGTAAACGACCTGTTAGGCGCCATGGGAGTCTGGAGAAGCCCTTCGTTTATCTCCTATGGGTTTGCGGCATTTCTTTTCTCGATTGCGTTGATTCTTGCAAACCGCTATGTGCAGCTTTATCGGGAGCAAGAGGAAAAAAACGAACTTCTACGAGATCTGGATCGCAGGAAGACGGACTTCCTCTCCAACATTTCACATGAGATCAAAACCCCGTTGGCTGAAGTAATGATGTATGCCGAATCCCTGGAGGATGGCACATTGCAGACGGAAGAAGAGTTGGAGGACGCGCATGCAGAGATAAAAAAGAGTGCAGCACGATTGCAACGGGTTGTATCAGACACTGTACTTTTGAACCTGCTTGAAACAAATCTGTACTCACCGGAGATCGGCTCAAGCAATCTTGCAGAGGCCGTGGAAAATGCCGTGCATTTACTGTCTGACGAAACCAGGAGGCAAGAGATTCGCATTCATAGCGATATCCCGGCCAACCTGTTTGTAAAATCTGACACCGATTTGCTGGGTCGAATTCTGGAAAACCTGATTGAAAATGGCATACTATACAATCGAAAGGGTGGAGTTCTTGCACTTGCCGCACAAACAAACGATCAGACAATTGAGATAACGATTAAGGATGAAGGAAACGGGGTTCCAGAAAACGTTAGACGACATTTATTTCAGAAATTTGTACGGGGAGATTCCAGTATAACGTACGCCGTCCCGGGAACCGGCACAGGACTGGCGCTTGCGGCGCTTGCTGCAAGTTGTATGTCAGGATCCGTTCAGCTTCTCAATACAGGCGTTGCTGGTACTGTCTTTTCAATTCGACTGGATGCAGGGGCTGCAAATGTTTAACTACAGGCCAATGATTCGCCTAGCCATGGTCTGTATCTGGATTCTGTTCAGTCAGTGTTCGCCGGGTCCGGGTACGCAAGAAATCGATTTGACTGGCGAGTGGACGATCAACTTCAGCGATCGACCTGAATTCAAAGATCCAGCCTTTAATGGAGGCACCTGGCAAAAGATTGCAGTACCATCAAACTGGAGCGATCTCAAAGAACATTCAGGAATAGCGTGGTATAGAAAGTCGTTTAACGTCCCTCCTGGATTTCTCAAAGACAGTCGCGCCATTGCGCTCGCTGTAATGGATGCGGATGAAACATTCTTGAATGGAATAAGAATCGGTTCAGCAGGATCAATGACAGATTCAAACGACCATGCGTACGCCTTCAGGCGAATCTATCCTATTCCCAGGGAGCTCATCGTTGAAGGGCAAAACCTTCTCGCTGTGCGGGTCCGGCCACTGTCGAACCAGGGTGCGGGTTTGCGGCAGGGCAACGTGATACTCGGCGACCTTCACGAACTTGAAAATTCTCGCACGCTCACCGAACTCAGACAGATCAGCCTGAGCGCTGTCTACGTGGCCGTAGGCCTTTACTTCCTGTTATTCTTTTTGCGCTTGCCCCGAATCAGGGCGCACATATTTTTTTCTGCCTTTTGTTTGATGCTTGCCGCCTACCTGTTGTTGCGGGCGCCCCTGATCCCGGAATACGTCGGATTGTTTGCGGCCAAGCGAGTTGAGTATATTCTGTTGTACCTGTTGCCAATCCCGTTCATGCTTTTCTGGCGAGCTATGTTTCAAATGAAGCGGCGCTGGTTTATACCGCCTTACTATGCTATGCTCGCCTCTTTCGTTTATTTTCCAATTTCTTCCAATTCAATTCCACTCTGGAGCAAAATGCTTGGTTATTGGTATGTGGCGATGATTCCGGCAGTGGCAGTGATCCTCTTCACTCTGATCAAGAACGCCTATCGGGGCAACAATGAGGCTCGTATCCTCCTTGGTGGCACGCTCGTTTTTACTGCAGCAATTCTAAACGATGTCCTGGAAGACAGGAGCTTGATTCGCACAGCTAGGGTAGTTGATTTTGGTTTCCTGGCTTTTGTTTCCTGCATGGCTGTCTCGCTCATCCGCTCGTTTGTTGCATTGCAAAGACAATCAGAGGAGACACTTCTGCGGCTAACAGAAGTAGATCAACTGAAAGAACGATTGGTTTCAAACGTAACTCAAATGCTGATTGCCCCGGCCGGGGCAATCCTTTCCGCCGCAAGTAGCCTTGACGTTAAACATAGAGTACCAGCTTCGGATTACGCTGAGCTCTACAATCATGGTGCTGAACTGAATCGCGCGTTAGACGACGTTCTACTGCTTTCCAGGATTCAATCCGGAGTTGAGGCTCAGGCAATGCGGCCCATCGGCAAAGCGGAATTGGCCAGAATATTTCCTGGGGTATCTTTTCCTGCGGAATCAAGAATCCTTGCAACGGAGGCACTCCTGCGTGCCTTGCACGATTCCATTTCTGTAGCCGGGCACTTGATCAGGTACGAGTCAGGCGGTGGACTTTCCATCAGGGTGTCCAGTCATCAAAACGACGGGCACAGCAGGACAATAGACGATTCGCTTCAGCAAGCTGTTGTTACAGGGCTCGGCGGCAGCATCTTTCGCACATCAGACGGCGGCCGAGTGATTCGAGTTCCAGAAGCCAAATCAGTTACGCCCTGGAGCATGGAATCAGCAACTTCAATCAGAAAGACCGCATTCATCCGGCCTGTCTGGTCACTATTGGCTTCGGGCATTTATCTGGGGATTGGCCAACCGATTCTTGCCGGCTTGCAGTCGGTCCACTTTATCTGGAGCACTGTTTTACTCTTCCAGGTCTGGCGTTCAAAGACAGACGGTCGAGCGCCAACCTCAAGCGCTGTTAGAACCGCTCTTGATGTAATAGCCGTGTCAATTGGTTTGTATGCTTCCGGTGGAATGGATTCTCCTGTGGTTCTGGCGCTGGCCATACCCGTCGTATTCAGCTCGCTCGGGAAGTTTGCCTGGCGAGGCCCATTGGGCGCTATCCTTGGAGCACTTCTCATTACTTCTTCTGAGATTCTAACGTCATACGGCATTGTGCCAGATCTAAATATCCTTGGTAAAGGGAGCACTCCTACGCAATTGTGGCAGATTGCGATTACCGGTATTCTGATTCTTGGGGCGCTGTTGTCCCTGGCCATTGCCGCCCATCGCCTCTATGTTGCGCAGGCAGATGCTCGGGAAGCTGCAGAGGCAGAACGCCGCAAATCAGAAAAAACAACTGAATTCTCTCGCAAGTTGTACTCTACAACGGACTTTTCGAATTTAATTGAAAGCATCGTTTCCTATCTTCAGAGTGAGTTTGGAATTGACTCATTGATCTTGCTTTTACCAGAACCAGAGACTTCTGATCTGGTAACAGCAAAAGTGTTTACTGCAGCTCTGCTCAATGAACAAGTTGTTAACGCAGGACGAGGGTTACGAATCCCTCCTGCACCAAACGGTGGACTAATCCGCAGGGTTTTTGAACGACAAAAACCACTGTTCCTCAGGGTAAAAGGCGAAACAGATATTTTTAGAAGACCCTATCCTGGAATTGAAATGGATAAGGCGCTCGTTGAAGCTGCACAATTTGATTGGGTTCTCCTGGTCCCGATGGTAGTGCAAGGAAATAGCATTGGAATCATTCTCTGTACGTCATACGAACATCCCAAAGGACTCACCCGTGATGAACTGAGTGCTGTCTATGGATTTTGTAGCCAGGTGGCTGGAGCCGTACACGGGGCGAATGTTCTAAATCAAATCAGGACTGAAAAAGATCGCGCTGAGGCTATGAGTCGAGACGCTGAAATCGCGCGAAATGAGTATGAAGAATTAAATGAGTTCGCCAGACTCTTAAATTCTTCTTCCGGCCTTTCTGGCATCTTTGACAAAATCTGTGATCGCTTATCGGTAGCTGCAAATGTTGATACTGTGTGGCTCAGTCTCATTGATCGTGCAAGTAACGAGCTGTATACGTACTGGGGAAAACATCCCGGAGAAATAGGCCAGGAGGAGATCGATTTTTTCGCCCGATTGCGCATTCCTATGAATGAGTATGGGGGCACAATGATGCAAACGGTCATACGCAAGGTTCCATTGCATATTCCTGATTTATCGAAAATACGCGGGCGAACCATAGTGAACGCGCTGGATGGACATATCTACAAAATCACACGAACCGATATTCAAATCCAGAGCAACTCAACCTTCAGGGGCTTGCTGCAAATACCCCTGGTCCTAAATGACGATGTGATTGGGATCTTGAATGTGGCGAGATTTAACCGCACCCTTGAAATGTCTCCGGATGAAATTCGACGGCTACTCGCTTTCAGTCAGCAAATCACGGGTGCCCTCAATAATGCGATCCTAATTGATCAGGTCCGTACGCGCGGCGAAATTGCAGACCAGGCGCGGGCCGATTTTCAAGCGCTAGCCGATCTCTCCCGCGAAGCCAGCCAGAACCCAGAAATCGAATCAATCATCGAGAGCGTTCACAAATTCTGCAGTGCGCGGTTTGGCACGGAATTCATTGCACTCTTCCAGGTCTCACCGGACGAAACAGAACTTGAAGTTCGTCATATTGTTGATCCAGGAAATCGCATCACCGGCACAGCACGGGCTCTTGATTTTAAAGCCATACGCCTTCCTCTTATTGCAAGCAGCGGGAGCTTGTTTCGCACTTACCAGCGAATGAAGACCGTCTATCTGCGCAAAATCAAACCAGGTTGGCTGAGGTCAGAGTACGACCGCCAGATAGTGGACCTACTGCAATTTGAAAGTTTTGTGCACGTTCCATTGCTAACAGATGGCAAGACCATTGGAATACTTGCACTGACTGCCTGGAAGGATATGGGGCTCACTAAACAGGATCTTGAGTTGTTGCAGGCAATGGCCGATCAAGTTGCGGGTGCCGTGCGCAGCGCGCAGCAAATGAAAGAGATAATCAGGGCGCGTGCCGGCGCAGAACGGGCACGTATGCGGGCTGAGGTAGCGCGGGCGGAATCTGAAATTGCCCAGGTGGAAGCAGAGCGCCAGCGGCGAGGCACGCAGAAACTGAATGAAATATCAAGAGCGCTTAACGCTACTACGGATCTACAAGAAGTCTCGGCCCGCATGCTTGAGCATTTGCGGAACGAGTATTCAATAGAGTCCTGCCTTCTAATGTTACCCGATCAATCAACCGGCATATTACGTCCGAGCATTCTGATTGGTCCAGCCAGAGAGCTAGAGATAGGACGGACGCTGCAGATTCCTGTTGGGCCGGAAGGGGGAATGGTCCGCCGCGCTTTTGAAAGAAAGAAACCGCTGTTTGTTAAGGTCGGTGGCGCAAGGGATATTTTTCGCATCCCCTATCCGGGAATGGATACGGACAAAGATTTTATTCAGAGGCTGGGTCTTGAATGGTTCCTGATTCTGCCGCTGGTTGTCCAGGGTAGGGCCATCGGGGCTCTTATGTGCACGTCATATGAAAAATCAGGGGGCTTGCGTTCGCACCAGGTGGCCGAGATTGGAGCGTTTGCGGATCAGATTGCAGGTGCCGTATATTCATCCAACCTGATGAGTGAAGTCGATGCGTCACGCAAAGAGGCTGAGAAGGCGCGCGCTGACACGGAAGTGCTCGCTGAGCTGGCGCGCCAGGCCAATCAAGCCGTTGATCTGAGCGGTGTACTCGGTGCGCTGACTAATATAATTCGCGCACGCTTTGGTGCCGATGGTCTCGGGCTACTCACAGTCAATACGGAGCTAAATCAACTTGAGCTCACAAGCTGCGTTCGCGGTGGAGTAATTGAGCCCCTCGAAACCACGCCAGCTAACTTCCGTATTCTTCCCCTGGTCCCGGAAACCGGTTCGCTCTTTCAGATATGGAAAAAGAAACGTTCTTTCTATTCCAATCGCATCAGCCAGCGCTGGCTTGAGGGTTCTCCCATGGACGCCGCGATTGCTGAGTACTGGAATATGAAATGGCTCATGGAGATCCCGCTGCTTCTGGACGACAAGGTAGTGGCACTTCTCACACTCTCAGGACCGGATGAAAATAGACTAAGTCGAGCCGACATTCAGTTCTGTGAACGACTTGCGTCGCAGGTTGCGGGTGCCGTGCGGGCTCTGCAATTGCTCGACGCAAGCGTACTGGCGCGAAACGAGTCGGATCGATTGCTCGCAAATATTTTACCTGCTACAATCGCAGAAGAACTGAAACACAGAGGCAGCGTTGAACCACTGTTTTACGATTCGGTTTCCGTTTTGTTTACTGACTTTGTGGGATTTACACGGGCATCTGAAAATTTATTACCTGACGAACTTGTCGCAGAGCTCGATGGCTGCTTCAGCCAGTTCGATGCAGTGGTAGCAAGAAACAACATGGAGAAGCTCAAAACCATTGGTGATTCTTACATGTGCGCTGCAGGATTGCCGCAAATTAGAAACACCCATGCGATAGATGCTTGCCTCACAGCCCTTGAGTTTCGTGACTTCATGCTTACTGCGCAGCAAATCAAATCATCGCTTGGAATGGAGTTCTGGCAAGTGCGCATTGGAATTCATTCTGGATCGGTCACGGCCGGCGTAATTGGCACGAACAAATTCGCGTACGATATCTGGGGCGATACTGTAAATACTGCTAGCAGAATGGAATCATCGGGTGAGCCCGGGAAAGTAAATATTTCCGGCGACACCTACAATCTTGTGAAAGATTTTTTCGACTGCGAGTATCGCGGCAAAGTCAAAGCCAAGGGCAAGGGCGAAGTCGATATGTATTTTCTGCAGCGAATCAAACCGGAACTATCCGCAGACGACGTTGGGCTAATGCCAAACGCCAAATTCGAAGTGATGCGGATGGGTCTGGAATCGATCTGAAAGCTTTGTGAATCCTCAAGGCTCAGCGGAGGCCGGCGCGGCTGTTGATCTCATTTTACGCGGCCCCACGATCAGCACATAAATCAGCGATAACGAGGCGATAATAATCAAAGAAGGTGCCACCGTCGCGAGCACATTTGGAGTTCCACGGAAATGATGGAGCGACGTTAAAACCACAGCGACTATGGAATTGGGCAAAAGGAAAGCCAGAACGAATCGCATGAGCGCAGTTTTAGCCAGAGCAAACATATATTCCATAATAACTGTGTACAAGAACGCGTTGATAATGGTAAAACTGCCCTGCGTAATTGCAGCTTTCTCGGCGGCTATGGCGCCGTGAGCAAGATTCACATAGTAGGCCCAGGTTGACCATAATGCAGTGAAGAACAAACCAGTTAAGATTCCCCTGGTCAGTATCTTTTTCAAAGTGTAATGTTCATTCATATCCCCTCTTTTGAGCGCACTCATTGAACGCTCTACTGCTTGACACCGTACATAACACTATGTATGTTGTCAAGATGAACCGAACTCCAACCGGACGTAAGCCCCGCAATAAAGTTAGCGTACGTGACCGGCTGGAAAATACTGCGAATTCGCTGTTTTCGCGACACGGCTATGCGGTTACTGCTGTGCGAGACATTATGCAAGAAGCTGGCGTTGTGCCGCGCAGCTTTTACGACACCTTTGAATCTAAAAAGGATCTTGGACTCATCTTCCTTCGTCATAAAGAAGAAGAAAGCATGCAGGATCTTAAGTCCTTGATGGCCCAGTATCCAGAGCCACGGCAACTCTTTCGCGCCTGGGTGCTTGCCAAAAAACGACAGATCAAACGCGGGGAATTCTTTGGCTGTCCGTTCCTGCGTTTCGCGCTGCAGATGCCGGAAAATG
>JAIOPQ010000065.1 GCA_021413825.1 Spirochaetia bacterium
ACAATGGGAGCAAGCAGGAAAGTTATTCAAAGACGATCCAACGTTACGGGAAGAGTTTGACTACTTTGCGGCATATACTTCGCCTGATTCTCCACGATTCGAATACTTTGGCAGCAGCAACGTTGAACACGCACACCCGGATGCGCAGCTTGTAGCATTTCTATTGAAAGATCGCAGTATGAAACGCGGAGAAACAAGGTTAATCGTCAACTACAGCGGTCATGCATATATCGTGAGCGTTGCTGCGCTCGCAGATACAAGCGGAAATCCATTTATTCCTGGAGTTGCCGTATTTGCGCATCGTCTGGATCGATTGCTTTCTTCTGCGCAGGAGATTCTGCCAGTTACCTTCGCACTTTCAAATTCGCCAGACGCTGAATATCTTGCTTTGTCTCTGACAAAGGATATGCGCCCTGGTGATGCGCCGCTCTACGTTCATATAAAGCCAAATAGCACAATGACCTCTCTTACGCAGACCGTACTTGCTGCATTGATTCTGGTTCAAATCTTAATAACTACCATTGTGTTTGTGATTCTAACTCCACGGTTCATCCGCAATAGGACGGCGGAACTTGAACAAATGGTAAAAGCGTCGGACGCGTTAAACGACGAGTTAACTCTAAGGCTTGAACAGCTGAACGTTTCGCGACTGGAAGTTCAGAAATCAGAAAAGAAGTATCGGGACCTGGTTGAGAGTTCCAGAGAGATCATATTCTCCCTGGACGCATTCGGGAAGATTACAACAATGAATCAAGCAGTGAGTCGGCTGCTTGGCTACACTCCGGAATCTTTGATTGGCCGGAGTTTTCTGGATTTGATTTTCAAAACCCAGGACCAGTCTGCCGGATTTCGCGATCAGTTTGTAAAAGAACGAATCCAGGAAGTAGTTGAGACACAAAAACCCGTGGAGTTCGTAACAGAGTTTGCAACGCGTTACGATGAGCCGCGTGAGTTGCATGCAACCCTCGAATATGTTAGTTCTGACGATGGATTCGTGATCTTTGGAAAAGTTGCAAGCCTGGTAGAAGACGTACTCCTGAACTACTGCGAACGCGAGAACATGAAGTACGTAATTGGAAATTTCCTTACTCTTTCTGAACAGATCAGCCACAGGATCACAACCAACCTTACGCGCTACTGCGACACTAACACGGCTTTACAAATCAGAATCTGCGTGAGCGAAATTATTATCAATGCAATTGAACATGGAAACCTTGGGATCACCTACGAAGAGAAGACCGACGCTACAGAAAACGGAGTATACTTTGAGTTTTTGAAACGGCGCCAGACTGATCCAACGTACTCAACTCGTCGCGTGACAATTCTTTATGCTCTAAGCCCGCGTCGGGTTTCATTCATGGTTAGCGATGAAGGAAATGGATTTGATCACAAGAAGATTTCACAGGATAATTCTCGCGAAGCAAACACCAGCATGCACTTACACGGACGCGGAATTACAATGGCCAAGCATGCATTCGATACATTGAGATACAATGATGCCGGAAATCGCGTGCTGCTTGTAAAGAAGTTCTAAACTTGCCCTCGCGATTCCTGGGTGCAATTCGTCAAATTCACGTAAGCTAATCCGAATCGTTTAGCTGCGGTGGATCCTTGATGAGGGCAATCGCTTTTTCTGCATCTTCAGCATCTACGATGATTTGAATGGCGGCATCAGAGAAAGGAATGTCGCCAGCCAGTTGGGGAAGAATATCGTGAGTGACTTCATTTTCAATTCCATGCGAATCGAGAAATCCGCTGATCATTGAAGCTTCCGGCAGATTGTTTGAGGTAAAGACGACTTTTGTCTTCATGATCTCTTAAACGCCGCCCACATCCCCAGGTTCCATCAGAGTATACGTTAACGAGGCTGAGTTATCCAATAGTTGCTGCATGTCGGCGCGAATCTTATCAGTCAATGTGTGAACGTAGCCATTCTTATCCTTCAGGTATGAGTCGTAATGTTCACTCAAATAGAAAGGTTTTGCAAAGCTCACAACAGCCTTGCGTGGAAGTGGATGCGGTTCGCCGCCCAATGCGCGCGGCGTTTTTCCAAGCGCCATGGATTGAAATCGCTGCAGCCATTCATAGAATCGTTCGGGAGTGGGACGGGAGATCAGGTAGTCACGTTTGATCACAATAAAGTCATAGGCTTTAATGCATTCACGGTTCGCAGTTGCAAGCTGCTCTGCCGTTAGCTTGGGAATTTCCGGAGCGTCGAATCCGACTTCGATTAGCTCAATGATGCTTGTGAGATGGCGAAGCTTGTGAATTGCATCAGCCTCTTTGTTGTAGTGAGACAGGTTCATTAGCCTGGCAACATTGTCCAGGATTCGATGCCGCACTCGACCAATCCTAAAATCAAAATCACTTTCAGGCGAAACCTCAACTTGATATTCCCGTTCAGCCTGCTCGAGTAGAATCCTACCTACCATCAAGAATCGACGTAGCATGTTTCTGTGCCCGGATTCAACGCCCAGGGCCTGTTCAAGTTCCACCAGGGATTTCTCCAGATTTGCCGTAACTTCCTCGCGCGAGCTCTTGATCACGTATTTAATGAATCCTGGAACAACTGCGATGTCTGCCTTTGGATCCTTCTTACGCGCGTCTGTTAGCCCTGCAAATCCAAGTTTTAGAAAACCAGGCTGGAAAGGCATAAGGCTATCGTTCTCGCCGCACATGGGTTCTCCCTCCGGGAAAATTGCAAGCTTTCCGCCGGGTTCAGTCAGGATATGCCTTGTCATCCGCATGGATTCGCGATCCGGAACTCCTGGTAGAACGGAATACGCGCCAACACCCTGGAACAGTTTGCCCACAGCGCCAAACAAGAAATCAAAAGCACGTCGCGTAGCCATGTAGTGAAACCGGCTACCCATTGCATTTGCAAGATGGTAGGCCAGCATAGGCTCTGCCTGACTTGGATGATTTGTGAAAAACAAAAGCCTCTCGTTTCGAAAAGAACGTAGCATGGTACGATCTTCCGGCCGAAGCACGATTTCGTCTATGTTCTGATATTGCTTGAGTGCAAGTGGCAGCGTTGCGTCTGCAAACCAGGCGGCGGCCAGGTTGAATTCAGGTGGCATAAAGAACTTTTTCATTGGATCGCTTCCTGGTCCTTAATCTTTGAATACTTTGAAAATAAATAACAATGCAGCAATAGCGGTTAACGGTAAAATCCACATAACCAGGTCCGTCTGGCCTTCGCGTTGAAATTCGACTGCCATGTAGCCTGAGAAAATTGCAACTAATGCAAGCAAACCTTCCTGTGCTGTGCGCTGGTATCCGGGTTTTTCTGGTTCCCTGGGATGATGAAGGGGCCGGAACGCCTCAAGTCTTGGATCTGTAAGAGCGCTACGAATCGCATTCTGCCAGTTTCCGCTCTTCAAGTACCAGAGTGGCCCCTTGTGTCTTGAACGCAAGTAGCGCTCAAGATGTGGCATGGCACCCATGAATACATTGACTTTTTCATCCAGGCGAGTTGCGAGTGATAAGAGGAGGGTGGCAGCGCGTCCAAAGTAAATATATCGTCTTGGAAGCCGCACCTCAGAAATTATATCGCGCAGCCTGAGTCCAACGGCGCTCAGATCGCGCACCTTGATCATACGACCAAAACGCATCGGGTTTATCTTGTAAAAGTTTTCTATCTTAAACGATCCATAGCGTGCATAAATCAGCTCAACCATGTTGGTATAGATTTCTGCGTCCGCATCAGGGGAGAGCATTCCGATCTCCAATGCCAGTTCAACGAACGCTGGAATATCACGGCGTCTTAGAATTTCAAATACTCGTTCAAATACATTGAACATTCTTTCCGGGATTCCCTGAGTTGCGCCAAAATCTACAATCCCAACGCGAAGAGAATGCACACCGTCAGCCGGAATTAAGAACAAATTTCCAGGATGTGGATCTGCATGATAGAACCTATCTTCAAAAATCATGCGAACGTATGTTTCAACGAGTAGCGTTGCCGCGTCCCGTCTTGAAACACCGGCGGCGTCCAGGCGTTCAAGTTCATTGATTGGGATTCCTTCAATGAATTCAGTAGTAAGAACCGTCCCACCGGAAAGCTCATCGATTACTTGAGGAATTACAACGCGTGGTTCGTCGGCAAAGTTGTCGCGCACGCGGCGCATGTTTTCCGCTTCATTTTCGTAATCAATTTCGATTAGAGTCATTGTGCTAAATTCGTATAGATGTGGCCTGAAATCCAGGTACGGATACACCCAGAGGACAAGATTTACTGCAACTTTGATCGCTCTGACATCCTGACGAATCTGCGATTCAATTCCTGGATGAAGGAATTTTACCGCAACCTTGCGTCCATCGCGGGTCCGCGCAAGATGAACCTGTCCCAATGAAGCTGCTGCAATTGATGTCCGATCAAACTCAAGGAAGAGTGATTCAGGTTCCACGCCGAATTCAGCCAGAAATCTGTAGCGAACTTGCTCGTATGGCCTGGGTGTTACTCGATCCTGCACGCTTGCGAAAACTTCTGTGAATTCAGAATCGAATAGATTGCTCACAGTTGAAAGAAACTGTGCGGCTTTGATGTAGATTCCCCCCTGCTGTAGGAAGAATTCCGCCATTTGCCTTGCGGACCATAACGTTACGCGATTTCGCAACGCGGATCTTTTTGGTGTAGAAAATATCTTTGTTCCGTGGTATACAACGGCTGATATGATCAGCAGACGGATGGTAAAGAAGAATAGTGAGATCGTTCTCATTTCTTTGTTTCCGTATGCAATGTATAGCCTGGGACAGGCTCCGAGTCCATTACGCCCGGATTATACAAATCCATGTAGATTCTGAAATGGGGTGGAACCACAGGATCAGCAATTAAGTAGTCGAATAGCCGGACAAAGACTGGGCGCGTATCGTTTTTTCTGGCAGGGTTTTCAAGGGAGAAACGATCCAGGACTTTGCCCTTTGGTCCGGGAACAGAATCCAGGTATTCATAGGAAACTTCAGCACCATCGGGAGCGCGCATCAGGTTCAAGTATCTTCGCTGGCCTGCCGGCATATCGCATAACACCGGATTGTCGATGCTGCCCTTTGCCGGTGGAACCAGATCCACGAAGCTGCTGCACGCTGAAATGCAGGCAATTGCAGCGAATAGTACGATATAAAGAGAGCCCCGCGTCATCTATCGTTGGGCCGAAAGTTGCTGTAAATCGTTTGCAAGGCCAATCAAATTCTTACGGGCCTTTGAGCGCTGCTCCGCCGTTAGCACAGGATCCATTTCGCGCAAGCTTGTGCGAAACGAAGCCCATGTCAAATCCGAGAATTGTTTGGCGATTGGTGTAGGAGGAACGCCTGGCATAAGCCAGTAGCTCTTGAGGAATGTTTCCATTCTCGCAGAGTTTGCATGAACCGCAACCAGACTCTCCATTGTTCCCATTCCAGTAGCGCGATACGCCATGCGAGTTGGCATTGGATCTGGTAGTTTTCTTGCGATTTCACGCGCACGATTCTTCTGCGATTCATCCAGGCTTCCTGTCCAGAACTCCACAAAGCTAATAAGTCGATTAGCCCGAAACTCAACCTTCTTTTCCTCAGTCGCATTAAATTCTGCGTACAATTCCTGGCCATCCTTGTTGAATTGTTCGCGCACATTCTTCATCTGTTCTGGAGTAACTGTGGTTAAGAATCCGGCCGTATCTTTGTAAATGTGATTTAGCACCCGATCACGCATATGTAGAATACTACCCTGGACCCAGATTGCATCTTCTGCGGAGAATTGATCGTTTCCACGGCGGGCTGTTTCATTCAGGAATTGAGCGATTTGGGGTAATTCTGCTGTTCTGTGCCAGGTCAGGTTCTCGCGGAGCTTCTCCTTTACGAATGGAACCTGGTCACTTGAAAGATCAAAGTACTTGTTCGCGCGCATATAGAGCAGGGTATCTGCATTTTTGTAACCCTGGATGAGCAGGGTCCGAGTGCAGCCAGAAGCTAGAACGCATAACGTTATTGCCAGGAGACTTCTTTGAACAACTGAAATAAAGTTTGCGTTCATTAGACTACCCTACCAGGTTTTCGTCCGGTGCAATCATGTCTTCCGGACGAACCCACTTATCAAAGTTTTCTGACGTTAATAGACCAAGCTCCATGGCGCTTTCTTTGAGCGTGCTGTTTTTCTGGAATGCATTTTTTGCAATCTTTGCAGCATTGTCATATCCAACATGCGTATTGAGTGCAGTTACAAGCATGAGCGAATTTGTAAGATGCTTCTTGATATTCTCTGGAACCGGCTCGATTCCCTCAGCGCAATGTTCGCGGAAGCTGTTCATTGCATCAGTTAGAAGTCGCACAGAGTTCAGAGTATTAAATATAATGAGGGGTTTATAAACATTAAGTTCAAAGTTCCCGGATGCTCCGCCAATGTTCACTGCAACATCGTTTCCCATTACCTGCGCTGCTACCATGGTCATAGCTTCCGATTGAGTAGGATTAACTTTGCCAGGCATAATAGAGGAGCCGGGTTCGTTCGCAGGAATCGAAAGCTCACCCAGGCCACAGCGCGGTCCGCTTGCAAGCCAGCGCACATCGTTTGCAATTTTCATAAGATCACATGCCAGAGTCTTTAGAACTCCATGTGCTTCAACGAGTGCTCCGTGCGATGCAAGGGCTTCGAATTTGTTTGGAGCTGAAACGAACGGTAGCCCCGTAAGCTCAGCGATTTTCTTTGCACCCAGATCTGCGAATTTTGGATGAGTATTCAGACCCGTTCCCACAGCCGTTCCACCCAGAGCCAGTTCATATAGACCCGGAAGTACGCGCTCCAATCGTTTGATATTATTGCTGAGCATTGCAACATATCCAGAAAACTCCTGCTCAAGAGTGAGCGGTGTTGCGTCCATCAAGTGCGTGCGTCCTATTTTGATAATTCCTTTGAATTGCTGGGCCTTTTTTTGCAGCGTGTCACGCAACTGCGTGGCAGATACCAGCAAGCGATTCTTGATTTGTTCTGCCGCCGCGATGTGCATTGCTGTTGGAAAGGTGTCGTTCGAGCTTTGTGCTTTGTTTACGTCATCGTTTGGATGGATTGGAACTTTGGAGCCCATCTTCCCGCCGGCAAGTTCAATGGCGCGATTTGAAATTACCTCATTTGCGTTCATATTTGTTTGCGTTCCACTTCCGGTTTGCCAGATCACAAGAGGGAAATGCGCATCGAGTTTACCTTCGATTACTTCATCTGCTGCACGAAGCATCAAACTGGATTTGTCTTCTGCAAGCAGGCCGAGTTCGCGGTTGGCCATAGCGGCCGCTTTTTTTAGAATTCCAAGTGCCCGGATAAACTCGCGCGGGAAATGGTCATGACCGATTTTGAAGTGATGCAGGGACCGCTGCGTTTGTGCACCCCAGTACTTATCCGATGGGACCTCGATTTCTCCCATGGTATCTTTCTCAATCCGTGTCATATTCCCTCAATGCAGTTGTTTGTACTCAATCTCAGGAAATATCTACAATCGTCAATAAAGAGTCAATGAATCCAGAGCGACTGTAAACTATCCCTGACCCAATCGGGGTCGATCTTGCCGTTGAATCCCAGAAAAATTCCTTTGAATCGAACTAGCTCGTAATACTCCGTCTGCTGTTCGATTCCTTCTGTAGCCTGAAGATCATATATTGCGCAATTTCTGCGATTCACGGTACCCGCAGCTATCTGCCCTGGCCAACAGATTCCCGCATTCAATTCGGATGGGTTTCGTTTAAACATCGTGTTTCTTTTTAGCTGCCGTGTCAGTCTGCGCCTGCGATCCCAGTAATCCGCATAGGTTTCGGGATCCACTACTGGATTTTGTGTAAGCCAGGAATCCGCTCCTATGGTAATAATTCGTTCCTCGTTTCCAAGGAATACAATTCGGTGCCTCCGGTCCGGAAGATTGTTCGGGATTGCATAGCGCAGTGTGCGATATTTTCCTGCGAATGAAACTTTAAATCCAATCACAGTGCTTCCAACGTAGGTTCGGTTTGTTTGCCTATGGTAATAGAAATACGGATCCATCGCTTCAATTGTGCGCTCAACGTCTGTTTTGTTTGCAAGAGCGCGAAGCTCGCGTGTCGATTCAGCTGCTGCCTGGCGAATAAACGCCGGAGCGGTACGCTGACTGGTTGCCATAAATATTATAGAATTCCATAGTAATATTGCTTCATCGTGCATGCCGCGTTTGCTCAGCGCTTGTGCTTCTGCAAGATGCAATGGAGCATCTTCGAAAACTGGCGTGACCGGTTTCCAGTTTTCGTCTACTGGATTAAACCGGACCGATCCATCGCGCAGAATATCAAACTTCCTCCCGGCTTCATCGTGAATCGGTTGTGCATGAATCGCATTCAAACCGGCCGCGGTGAAAATCAAGATCAAATACTTCATTGACATATGAATGAGACGCGTAGCATGGAGGGCGTGTTTGAAGCAGAAAAGGATTCTTTTCAGAAGATCAAGGCATTCGCCAAACCTTTCCTGGACTGGATGGTAGACATTCAGCAGGAAGGCATTGAGAATGTGCCCCGGGAGGGTGGATGTATTCTGGTTGGGAATCATCGTTCTGATATGGATCCATTTGTAGTGGCTTCAGTGGTGCCCAGATATATTTCGTGGATCGCCGCAGAGTATACGCAACGCATTCCAGTGTTCAAAAATTTGATTCGCGAAACTGGCGTCATTCCAATGCAGATTGATGGGAATGTCTCTGTTGCGTCTATCAAGAAGACTATGAGTGTTCTTAAATCTGGAGAGATACTCGGGATTTTTCCTGAGGGTCATGACTACATGGTAAAGAATAATTTTTCTGGACCCATGGTGAAGTTTCACGAAGGCTTTGCAATCTTCGCACTGCGTGGCAAAGTTCCTATTGTCCCATTTGCACTTATTCCAGTTGAAGAAGATCTTGAAACTATTCCCGTTCCGTCTTATGTGAGATCACTCTTCGGGTTGCCGGAAGAGGTTTGCAAAATTCCTCATCGCGTGAACTACAAGAAGGTTCGAATCGAATTCTGCAAACCCATTCGTTATGAAGATTTTGTCAATTCAGCTGACAAAGAAAAACTCCTGGTCCACACTGTACGCGAGCGCATGACTGAAAAACTTCGCGCTCATGGATTGGCCTAAAGCTCAGGCGGCCCCCGCGCAGATTCCTGGCCGGGCAGCCGCATGCGTGCCTCTTCCTCGCTCGCCGTTGCGACGCTCGGGCCGTTCATATCCCATTCACTTGCGGCGCGCATGCGGCTGCCCGGAATAGCATGCGCGGGGATCTGTTCGCTTACGGCTTTGGAGTTTCGCGCGGGCCGGGCTGGCGCGACCTGGCGGGCTTTATTCGCAAATGAAACGTTAGTGGCGTTTGCCGGTCATTTTCGTGTGCGCGCCAGTCGCTTCATCCCTGGCCGGAAGCCTGCGGCAATGCATTCTAAAAATACCTTTACGTTTTTTGTGACCGATACCAAACCATGCAATGGGTATTGGACACATTGCAGCCGGGATTGCTTTTAAGAAATTGGATGCAAAGACCAATGCAGCGTGGTTTGTATTCGCTGCATTGCTGGCTGATTTTCTTCTCTGGGTGCTTATCCTGGTTGGAAAAGAACAGCTAATCATTCCGGACGACTATGCACAGATTCGCTACATGCGCTTTGTTTTTCCAATTTCACACGGCATTCTAGCGTCAGTTGGATGGGCCATTCTTATCGCAGGTGTTGCATTTGCATTTCTCCGCGACTCCAGGTCAGCTCTGCTGGTTGGCCTTGCATCCATGACGCATATCTTTTTGGACTGGCTTGTGCATGTCGTACCATTTGAAGTTATCGGTGGTCTCACGTTGGAAGGACTCGGTCTCTGGAAAAATATAAAAGCCTCCGTAATGATCGAATTTCTACTCAGCGTAGGTTGTCTGTTTTTGTATCTGAAATCAACTTCATCGCGAACCGCGTTGGGACGCTTTGGAATGGTTGTCTTTATCGCGCTGCTGATGATTGTGATGTTCGGCGGTCAACTTTTCGCGCCAATGCCTGATAGCGTTCAACAAATCGCGTCCAGCTCCATTGTGACATTGCTTGCTATTGTTTTAGTAGTGCGCTGGCTTGATTCCAAGCGCAGCACACAGATGTCGTGATACGTCCGGACTAGCCGGGCAGAGCAGGGGACCCATGCCGAGTCCCCTTGCTGACCTAGGGCAGATTCGTAGTTTGCCAGGTAAATTTGCAGCCAGTCCCTCTATTTCCAGAAGCCTCAATGCTTCTCCACATGGAGAGGAAATTTTTGGAAGCATCAGAGATTGCGCTTGGCCCGGTTGTAACTGCACCAAGTTTTGCGAGGTCTGCCGTCAAATCCCCCACCTGGCCGATGTTGCCCATTCCAATGTAATCGAAGTTTGTTCCCGTTCCGTTAACGGAGGGATTTGTGTCTGCAGTTCCACCGCCAGGGCAAACCCAGCCGTCATCTCTAGAATAGGTTTCCCACTTGGTTCCAGTGGCGGCAAACCTTGGTGCAACGTTAGACGCCATTCCATTGAAATCAAATGCAAACCCGATGTTGACGTTTTTGTTTTGCGCATACTTCAATAGCTGAGCAAAACTGCGAGAACTGCCATGACACGTGTTTGCAACACCACCCTGAGACTTCATTTTGTAAGGAGCAGATCTCATTCCAAGAATCCCGCCCGTGTCGCGGACTCGATTTAAGCTCAAGTCAGAAATCTGATATTCGTTGGCAGTACCATAGTCTTGCGCCAATTGCGGGGCAGGGGTGTGAGAAACAAAAATCGGAAACTTTTTTGTCCCTTCTCGGGCAACGTTATATCCATCGTTGAATGCCTTCTCAGAAATATGCGCAAAGTCGGGAATCATACAACTTGCAAACTGACTCCGGAGTAATTTCTTCCCGGCCGTAGTAATTCCCAGAGTATTTTTTCCATTGGCGTCAGTCGATACAGCGTAATCGCCCTGGCTTGAAGCCGCGATGATGATGCAATCATTGAATATATTTCCATCATCTTTCTTTTCCATGCATTGCGTCAGGCGAGCGATGTTTGCTGTTTGTTCCTGTGGACCCACTCCGGCTGCCCAGTTGTTGAGTTCGTGCGTTAGCTGAACAGAACGGACGCCTTTCTCGTACATGAACTTGAGTTTGGTTTGAATTGTTGTGTCGCTTGGAGTACCAAGACCGGAGGTGTTCTGGAATAAATTTGTGCTCTCCACATGTAGAACAACGGCAAGTTTTCCTTCAAGGATCGCGTCCTCGGCTTCTGCAACTGATGTTACAATGTCGTACCATTCACCGTTAGCATCTTCAAAATCAAGCGCATACTCAATCTGCGCCATGATGTTATCGTGTTCGTTGCATGTATACGTGAGGGTTTTCTGATGTGAAATCCCGGCAGGCCAGGCCATACCTGAACGGTTCGATGTGTAAAAACTGTAGTAACGACGATTCTTAGTTGGTAACCATTTGCAATACGGCTGATAGGATACTGCAGACATCACCAGAAGATTCAAGTTTCCTTCGTCGTGTGCCTTTTTCAAATCCGTGTATGACGTGGCCTGTTTTACGTTGCTTGCCCAGATAGGAAATCCTGTGTACCCGGATCCACTACCATCATAGCCTTTGCAGTAGCGCGATTTGGCAAGTAGATCGTTCTTTACGGCCTTCTCCATGCCGACTGCAAACCAGAAAGCGTCCAGAATGGCAGTCTCCAGCGTATCGGGAAATCCATGGTCGTCACCCTCACATGCCTTGAGTGCGACGCTTCGATCCGTTTCATGCGGCGAACCCCAGATCAATCCGCCACCGAAACCGTGCACGCTCATTTGATGGCTGTGTAGATCGGCTGCACCGTCCACAATTGGAACAAGCGTGAACCCTGGAAAAGGATCAGCGATTTGTGCCGCAACCTGTGCGGGAAGTCCGCTCCAGGTAATAAAGAGGAGCAAAGCTCCAAGGTGTTTCAGATTCATATCATCCCCCTTTTAGTTTTCAAAAAATCTTAAATTATTAAAATCCGTTTCTCTTGAGCATTGTTGTTCGCTGCGACTCCAGATGTGCGCGCATCTTCTCTGTATGTGCGAGCATGCGCGCATACTTTCCTCTTACCTGCGGACTCCAATCCTCTTCGTTGACAACGAGTTCCAGCAACTGAACCCAGTCGGAAAGTAGCTTCGTTTTCCGGTCAAAGTATCCATCAATGTCGGTGCGCGATGCCCCGCCAGAATTGAATCGCACGGCTATCTCGCGCATTGTCTCTTCCACTTCTCTATCTTTTCTCAGTTCATCCGGGGTTTTAACCCTGGGGATCAGTTCGTTCCCGGGAAATTTGTGACGAAGCAAACTCAATCGTCTGATTTCAGACTCGGTAAACTTCAAGCCTGTCCTTGGATTGATCTGATCCAACATTGACATCTCGGCGCTGGTAATTTCCGCGCCTTCTCCGGCCGCTAGCTTTTGATCGTCGTATGCAAAGTTGAAATAGGTTTGCCTGGCGCGTGACACGATTTCCCTGCTTTCCGCCTGAGTATCTCTGGTCGGAAAAATAAACAGCGTTGCAAGCATCGCAATAAAAACCACGGCGACTGCAGTAAGGGACATCCGAATAATTCTAATCCGATTCATTACGCAACCTCCGCTGCAGGGTTGAATATTTCCGCAAACCAGTTACTGTGTTCGATCCAATTGGAAAGTATGGGGGCAAGAATCAGCGCCCAGGCTGCTATGCTAAAGTAGCCAAGGAAAAAAACTGCAGGCACGCTCAGGTCCCTGGATGACTCAATGGCCAGAATGAGCACGAACTTTATGAGAACCAGACCACTCAGTCCAAGTATGAGTCTGGTCAGAACCAATCGTCTGCTTAAG
>JAIOPQ010000066.1 GCA_021413825.1 Spirochaetia bacterium
GCGCTGGAAGTAATCGGGGTTGTGAGGGGAGGGATTAGACCAGGTCCGTTCCCCCTGCGGCTTCGAATTCCCGATTTGTGTTCTAAAGGGGGAAGGGACGTCGTCTAATCCCGTACAAACTTTGGGTACGGCGCATCCTCTCTCGGTGCTTCGCGATTCTCTGGATTCCAAACACTCTGTAGTTCTTGAAGAAAGCCCACTCGTTCAAGTACATCTTTGACCAACGCGGCGTGACGTACCCGTATCCTCTGAACGCAGACTTGAGCGACCCGTTCAACCCTTCGGCTACTTGATTGTGAACTCCCTTCTTGCACCATCGCTCTCCAGAGAGTGCGCATCTGATGTCTCTGGACTTCGCGCTGTGGTTGACCATGCGGTGGTTCGGGTACACTCGATACAGCCACTTGTACCCCTCGTCCGTGAAGAACGGAACGTTATGCGGTATCGTGGCTTTTATGATCGACCCGAGCGTCGCTGCCTTCTGGTCCGAGACTGAATCGAGCAGGCACCAGCCTCGCTTCGTGCCCATGACGTGGACCAGCGTCCCGATCTGCTTGCCGCCCAGCTTGTCTGAGAGATAGATCGAGCTGGTTAATCCTCTGTGTCTGTGCCTTTTTCTGCCTTTGTTCGCGCGCTGCGAGGCCGAGAAGAGGACCATCGTGTCTGCGTATACGACTGACCGGCCCTGGACTTTCTTTTTCACGTCTCGCCCTTCTGGAGGCAAACGGAACTTCTTGAACTCGCGACCCAGGTCGGCACGAACGATAGCCCGAACAGTCTCGTTCTGGTCTGACGCGAGAAGCTGGATTCTGCGCTTGAGGAGCAGGGCGGACGGGTACGAGATTCCAACCCGCTTCTGTATCTCGGTCGCCGTCAGTACTTTTGGGTGGCGAATCAGCGACTCCTCGACGGCCCACCCGAAGGTCCACAGCGGCAGCTTGAAGTTCCTGAGTGGCGTGTGCCCGAAACGAGACCGCTGCTGGTGGCACTGTGGACAGCGCGCCCGAGCGACCCGGTTTCTGACTCTGCCCGAGCAGACTACGCCGCACTTCTTGCAGACGCACGGGTACAGAGAGTCCATGAAGGATTCTGCGACCCGCTGGAAGTATTCCGGGTTGATCGCCTGACGTGCGATTTCGCGGCGCTGTACTTGTTGTTTGTACGAGATGTCGTCTAACGTCATTCAATCCCTCTCTCAAGGATGTATATGTGTTTTGCATCCAACCGAAAGTTGGTCGACGTTTCTCTTTAAACAAGCGTACCGATGATGCTCCGCATTCGGGCTGCTCGCGCAAAATTCCCTGAGGTCCCGTCCGCAGTCTGATTGAAACTTTTTGAGGCGCGCGCGGCTTGCACGGCGCTCATTGAGATGTTCGCGGCAAAGTTCTGATGCGCGCGGCGCGTTATCGTACAGGCACTTCCCCGCGCTCACGCCCTGCCTGCCACTACAGAATTTTTCACGATCTTCGGCGCACAGTTTTGGATCTGACAGCTGAGCCGGGCGTTTGATCATGCCGAGCTCTAGTTTACAGTCTTCCGTGAGCCCAGCCTCGTGTTCTTGAATGCATCCGAGCATATCAGCGGCAGTAACTTCCTTGCAAAGTCTCTCCCGATCCAGAATGCAACCGGCCCTTTCCCATTCATCGCGCATGGCCACAACCTGGGTGACAGGCGCTGGAGGAGGGGATTGGCATGCGAAAACTCCAATGAAGAGGGAGCTTGTGATTTTCAATACGGAGCGGCGATTTTGGCAAAAAGAGTTCAATAAACGAGTAATCCAATCTCATCTTGAAATGTCTGGTTGCCAGAAGCAATCGTTTTTCATCCTCCTTCCGGGTCATATCGCAGGAAGAAAAGCGGAAATAGATACTGAAGAATCGTACGGGGTGGATACAAGGAAAAGCGGTTAACGTTAGTAGAGCCCGAGAGATGGAAACGTGAATCTGAGCAGGGTATTCTGGTCCTAGAAACTCAACCATGATGCCTGGTCTTGCAGTGATCAATGGAGTTCAAGTGTGCGGTGCATACGTACGTGTAACCTTCCAGAGGACACTTCCCCTGAACAGGCGATTCTAGCTTGCATTCAATTGTGCGCGATCGGTACTGACCTATGCAGAATAGGGCTATCGCAGGTAGATTGTATAAGTCCTTTATGATTGTGACTTTTATCATGGGTGCAGCCGCACTGCTGCTTTTCTTCGGAATTCGGCGTTACACGGGTAACGTGCGCCAACTGGACGAACTGCGGGACGGTGCGCGAGTGGGCACAATTCATTTTAAGACTCAGGTCCAGGAATGGAAGAACATCCTGATTCGCGGGCAGGATGAATCCAAGCTGCGAGAATATCGGATGAGATTTGAGTCTGAGGCAAAACTCGTTGATTCAGAGTTAGATGCCATTGAGCATGCGGCAAGTCCGGAGATAGTCCAGATCGCTCACGGCCTGCGACAAAAGTTGGTCGACCTTGACAGCGCGTATTTGAAAGCCCTGGCAGACTACGACTCTTCGGATCGTGGCTCAACACAGAAAATTGACAACAGGGTTAAGGGAATCGATCGGGGCGCTACCGAGGATTTTGACGCGCTTGCAAAGGCGATCGATGAATATCGCATCAGTCAATCCAAACAGGAAGAATTCTTACTTCAAGTTGTGATGCTCACGATAGGCTGTCTGGCATTGGGTTTTTCCTGGTTTATACTTTTCGGAACGGTGCGACAGGTGCGCGCGGCGATCGGGACAACCGTCCAGGGAATTGAAAAAGCCAACAATGAAAGCAATCTCACCGTGCGATTGGCTCCCAATGCCCGGGAGTTTTCTCCGCTTGTTGATGGTTTCAACCACTTAATCGAACGAATTCAAGTTATAGTTTCGAAGCTGAGTCGCGACGCAACCGACCTGAGTGATACAGCGAGCGAACTGAATCGGGCCGCCGAGGAACTGAGCGATAGCGCGCAGAATCAAGCCTCAGCAACCGAGGAAATGGCCGCATCCGTTGAAGAGGTATCAGGTGGAGCCGACTCCATTGCTCAGAATGCAAAGGCGCAAGCGCAACATCTTGGTCGCCTTGCTGAGCAGAGTGCGCAGAATGCTGCGGAAGGAACTACGATTAGACATGCAGTGCAAAGTCTGGCTGAGCGCACGCAGGAAACTGCGCGCGATACTCAGCAAGCAGAATCGTCCCTTGGCGACATGAACAAAGCTATGGAGCAGATAGCTGCCAGTGCTTCCATGATTCTGGAAATAGTGTCGGCCCTGGGTGAGATTTCAGATCAAGTGGATTTGCTTGCGCTCAACGCTGCAATCGAAGCGGCGCGTGCAGGAGAAGCTGGCCGCGGGTTTGCAGTTGTGGCCCAGTCGATTGGTGAGTTGGCCGGAAAAACACAGCAACGCCTGGCGACAATCAATGAACATGCGCGGGCCAATGCCAATGAAGTGACGCGTGGAATTGAGCGAGTTAGTGCTTTGACGTCTGTTACAAAACGAATCCTTGACCGTGTGGGAGAGATGACACGAGAGCTGGCTAACATCGGTTCACGCATTACACGACAGGCGGATTCCACGACAGTGATGGACCGCAGTACGCGCGAAGTAAACCAGCTGGCTTCTGAAATTTCAATCGCAGCCGGTGAACAGCTTGCTGCACTGAATGAACTTGGCCGAACCACCGGGAGCCTGGCGCATCAAACCCAGGAGCAAGCTACTGCAGCAGAGCAGGTAGCTTCCGCAGTCATGCGGTTAAAAAATTTCGCTGCAGAAATGCAGAAGAGTGCCTCTGAGTTCCAGACCTGAAACTTCATATATCGCCTAACGGTAGTTTCTACTAGTCGCTTGCCAGAAAATTGCGAAGAGCTTTGCGAACTCGGGGTAGCTTCTTTCCTGCCTTCATTTCTAGATATGCAGCCTCTGCAGCCATTCCCACAAAAAGTTTAGCTGCCTCGGCCGGTAACGGCCAACCTGCCGCGCGAAGGTCTGCCTCCACAACCTTTGAAAACATAGCATTGCGGCGAGCCACTTCATCGCGTAGTGCTGGTTCCACCCTGGCCTCGAACAATAGTGATTTTACGCCAACGGAATTCAAACAACCGTCTAGATAGACCGTTGTGCCGGACCCAAGCCGATCCAGTCCATGTTGCATGGGCCCAATGATTTCGAGTATCTGATCGCGCAGATCATCATGGAATGTCCGGTGAACAAATAAGAGAAATTCTGATCTATCCGCAAAGTGTGTGTAGAAACTTCCTTTGGCTACACCAGCTTCGCGAACTATGTCATCGACGCTGGCGCCCGCTATTCCATGTTTTTCGAATAGTTTGATTCCGGCGGCAAGCAATGCTTGTTTTGTTCTTGGTCCAGTTGTTCTCAATGCGGCCTTTCCAGGAAAGGGAGGAGGTGCTTGAGAAATTCCTCCGGCGCCTCCGCGAATGGGGTATGGCCCGTTTTCATGAGTTTGATTTTTGCGCCCGGGATGATTTTGGCTGCTTGCAGTCCAAGCTCACCTGGAATCACAGGATCCAATTCTCCCCAGATCAACATTGTAGGTGTATTCAAATTCTTTGCGGATTCGCGCAAATCATGCTCAGGCAGAAGGAAGCTTCGCCAGACCGCAGCACCAACGGCAACATGCTCCACAGTTTTGGACCTTTGGATTCGCTCAAGGATTTCTTGTGAATGACTGTTTCTTGCTTTGATGTAGTTCTCTGGAAATTTATTCCAGACAAGACTCGTGAATACTTCCGTTCCCTTCAAGCGTGTAAACATTCGTGTACCCAGAGTAAGGTCGTGAAATCCACCCGAATTGACCAGGACAAGCGCCTTGACTCGCCCGGGCTTGCTTAGCGCCAAACGAATCGCACTGAATCCGCCAACTGAATTGCCAATCAAGATGACAGGCTCTTTAGATATTCCTTCCACGAACTCTTCCAGTGCATTCGCCATGACAAGCACAGTCGCTGATTCTGGAGGTGATGGCATAAACGATTCCCCATGGCCTGGCAAGTCGAGCGCAATGGCGCGATAGGTCTCGGCTATGGTGGGAAAGATTGCATCAAAATCGTGGTGATCATGGCCGGTTGCATGGATCATGATTACGGGTGTTCCCTGACCTTTTTCACGGTAGGTAATGGTTCCCGATCGTGTCTGCATAGTGCGGATTTCAATGTCCTGGCTCATTTGCATCTGCGAGCTGGCACAAGCTGAAAGTCCGACGCCTGCCAATACAAGCATGTTTGTAGCATTCATTTTTAGCTCCTGTTTTGTCAACCATAAATGACCGACCAGTCAGTCATTTATGAAGTAAGGATTCTGTCAAGCAATGCAGTGCCCTTGTTACAGGCCGCAGCTTGTATTGGTTGCTGAGAGATTATATTTATTTCGCAAGTAGCAGAAGACTTTGTCGGTTTCATTCTGTGAAAGCGCCGCGTTAAAATACAACAGCTCTGCTAAATCAGCGTCGAGCAGGCCATTTGAAAGGTAGCCTGATGTCTGATCTGCTGCACCTGAATAATCGTTGATGGCCACCGTAACATTTCCTTTTAAGTCCCCATTCCAGATTTCATTCGAACTGGTTTGTAGAACCTGGATCGCGCCCACTGCCAGGTACGACGATGGCAATGCAAACGCCGAAGTATAGTGCGAACCTATTCCATTGCGGCCGTAGTTGAAATTGAACGTGGGAAAAGAAATATCAAACTGCCTGCCCTGATTTCCACCGAGATTCAGGAATGTTGTACCAATTGCGTTTGTCTGGATAGTTTTAAAGACAGCGAAGAGGGAGCCGCTATTATTCACATACATGGAGGAGGCACCAGAAAGTCCAAGCGACTGGCCCGTAGCCTGTCTGATCGTAACCGCAGGTAGCCCGTTCACCTGATTTACCCTGTAAACAGGTCGATTAGCCGGTGTTCCCTGCGTGAAATTGTTACCGAGACCGCTGAGATCGTTCCAGGTAGAAACTGTATCACCGTCGTTTAGCGCGAGCTCGTCTGCCTTAAGCCAGATTCGAAGCGACGATCCGCCGTATGTGCGAGGAGCCGTGAGAGTAACAGTGTAGTCCCTTGTGGAACCGTCTGTTCCTGTGACCGTGTAGACTAGATTTGTAACGTAGGAATTTGATGTTACGCCACTTTCTTGAACAACAGATCCAACGGCTACTGACGTTCCGGTAGTCGTAAAGGTTGCAACCAGCGGCGTAAACGCTGTGAGCGTGGTTGATGCGAGGCTAATGTTACTTCCCTGGAACGTTCCTGTGATTCCCAGTGAAGGGATAGAGTAAGAAGTAAGTTCCCGACCCACCTGTGATAGACCTAGAAGAGTGAATTCAGGAATAGAGTTGGTTGCACCGCGAAAACAGCCGGGAACTACGAGCAGGGCGCTGATTACTGCGCCTAAAGCTCTAGCGACAGGTTGCGACCGCCCGGATTGTTTAGTTGGCTGCAATGCACTACGACGGGCTTGGAAGGCAGTCCGGTTGCAACTCAAATTCATTGTTTTGCCCGATCCGCGGAACTGCCATGATCTTGCTGTTTACTGTACGCTTACAGACGAAACGATGCTTTGTAGTGTTTGCTCCATTGCAGGATCTTTTGCGCAATCGCCTACTTTTTGAATCGTAGTTGTAAGTCCTGCAAACTTCAACTTGGTTGTGGCCGGCAGTTTCTCATTTGCTGCCTTGGCTGCTTTGATCCCAAGGATAATATCGTTTGTAGGTGCCTGAATGGCAGCTGCCATTTTTTTACAATCTTTCATGTTAGCCTCGATGCTTGCATTGAGATCATCAAGACCCTTTTCAATTTTAAGAGCAGTTGTGCTCTTTGGTGCACAGGCAATTAGCCCGAGTCCCATAGCCGCTGTGGCGAGGAACAAACCTGGTTTAGATAATTTCACGTAGAATCTCCTTTGAATCAGATGTTTGCATGAGCGCGGTCGGGGATTCAATGTCAATGTGAAAAATCTGAATCGATCACATACGGGTTGAGTTTGAGATTGACCCTTCCGTCTTGCCTGCCTGGGATGCTCCGGGCTCCTCGATGAAGGTAACGGATGGAAAAGAATTCGCAGCATACATGCGGACTGTCAGGAAGCGCACGCTTGATGTGATTGGACTGGTGCCGCAGGATAGAGTTGGCTGGCGTTTGACAGAGGACAGCATGTCCGTAATCGACATTGCTCTGCACATTGCAAGCGTTGAAAAAGCCCTCTGGGGAGAGGGACTGAAGGATTTCAAAGCAGATGCTCTGGACGAATTTGCAAAGGACAGCATGAGTATGTCAGGCGCTCTCGATTATATGAGACAGGTTCGTATTCATTCAGATTCATTCTGGTCCGGTTTAAGTCAGGACGACTTACAGAAGCTTGTAACAACACCGACTGGCGATACAAGCCCACTGAATCGTTGGCTGGTTCTAGCTGCAGAGCATGAGATTCATCATCGTGGCTACGTGCATGCCTATCGAAAGATATGGGGATTGTCATCATCGCCCATTTATGGCCTCACGTTTGAAGACCTGCAACGACTCCTGCGCGGAATCGGGTAGGAAAAATTTTAACAGGGCGGCTCGGCACGCATCGCTTTTTTGTAGCAATTTCTGCTAACGCCATCTAACACTGCCTGCGAATCGGAGGCCTGTGTTCTTTACAAGCGCAAGCCTCGCAAAGAAAATGAAAATAGGACTAAACAGATGAACAAACTGATTATGGCAATCGTCGTTCTCAACCTCACTGTTTTTGCCGGGATTGTATCGGCTGAAACATGGACATGCGAGTACGATGGTACGTGGAAAACAAACGGAAGTGGGAACAGTGGTGCCCTGAACTGGAAAGTAACCTGGGTTAAGCAGGGAGCTGGCTGGGCAATGATTGGCGATATGAGCGATCGTTATGGTGCATCTTCCTTCAACGGATCCTGCACAAACGCTAGCTGTACACTGACTCAAACATATTCTTCTGGATCTCTCGTGGGTAAGCCGTACATTTACAAAGGTAACTACACGGATAAATCGACCGGAGACGGCACGTCTGAGAACACATTTACAGGCACCTGGACCGGTAACGGAAACACCGGCACATGGAATGCGACCGCTGAGTGCGCTCGTAATTAATCTTACTGCGCCCCGAACCTGGGGCGCTTCTATTCTGAAATGCACTGAAATGAAACGCATCATTTCTATTTGTGTCTTGCTCCTTCAACTACTGCTTGTCTCCTGTTCAGAAGAAACCGTCGCCAACTACGTAATCGCAGGGACAGATCGGGAATGCTGCAAACTCAATGTTCGCGCAGGCAACGGCTCTGCTACCTTTGAAATACAAGTGTTAACGGATCAGGCTTTTCTCTGGGAACGCAATTGCCCTTCGCTATCAGTCGAGTATTCGTCTGCGGTTGAACATACGGGTAAATTGAAAGGCATGGATGTGAATCTATTTGAAGATGGAGTTCAGCTCAAGCCCACAATAGAATTGACAGAGGCTGGATACGGAGATGCGTTTGGCTCGCGGCAGAATTTGAGTCTCAATCCGGGCGAGTGCTGTGCTAACCTGGATCAGCGCATGCCATATGCGCCACGCGGCGACGATCAATTCGTAAAGTTTGGTGTTACAATCCACAAGAAGTTCGCCTCAACGTGGCTCCCAGCGCGCATGACCCTTGTTTACACTGTGACGACAGATCAGGGCACCTTCACTGATAAAAAGGAATTGGTGCTCGTAAAAAAGAAGCAGAAGGCCAGAGCCTTCATCAGATTCCACTAGTATTCATAACTCGCCTTACGTTTTCACACGGTAGGCGGCCAGTGCCCTGAAAATCACCTCGACAGCGCAGCCAGGTATTGTCGTTTGAATGCAAATGAGCTGCCCACATCAACCTCTCTTAAGCATATATGGTCCACCCAATGTAAAGTGGTGTGAAGAGAGTATGTGCGCAATTGTTCAGGAGCCTGCGAATACCTGGAGTAATCTGGCTTTTATCCTTGTGGGACTCTGGATTCTATTTCGCGCGCGGCATCAGTGGTCAAGGGCCATGGCTACGGCCGTTATTTTAATGGGTTCACTTTCCCTCTACTATCACGCTTCAAATGTCTACATAACGCAGCTGGGGGATTTCCTTGGGATGTTCCTGTATCTTAGCCTGCTTCTGGTCTGGAATCTTCGCAGGCTTGGAGCTGTGATTGGTCAGACAAGGTCCATCATCGTTTACTTCCTCATTGTATACGCGAACATTGGAATGCTGATAGTATTTCCGCAGTTGATGGGGCTCCGGATTCAATTGATAATATTTGTTAATACATTGATTGTCTTTTCAATGGAAGCAATGTTAATGAAACGAACGGTCTCTGTGCTTGGCCTCGGCGTGTACCGTGACTATGCAGTTGCTGTTTTTCTCCTCCTTGCGGCCGCAGTCTGTTCAACTCTGGATTTGACACGGCGCTGGTGCGATCCAACCAACCACTGGATTCAGGGGCATGCGGTCTGGCATGTACTCAATGCCCTATCGATCCTATTTGTGTTTCGATTCTATAGCAGCGTCAGAACCGAGCCGGTCTCAGATAGAGATTCTTGAGGGCGCGGGATTGCAGCAGGCTCGCCCATAACAAAAACTTGACATTATCTAAATGCATGGCCAGAATAAAACCATGAAAACTAAACTATTTCTAATAAGCCTTCTGGTTCTAGTTCCATTTGTTGCTCAGGGCGGTTGCATCGCCTGAGCGGTCTTTGTCCCTGGGCTGCAACCGGACTCAAGTTATTCCTGCTGCTGACCCAGGTAAGCAATTGAGCTTGCCTTCAGAATTGCATACACTGAGTTTCCGGGATTCAGTTTCAGGGCGTGGCTCGCTTCGGATGTGACTACCACGCGCAGGTTCGGTTCAACGACCAGTAAAGTTGCGTTTTCGATCCGCGTTGAGGTTATGATTCTTGTTTGAAACACGTTTCGGGCAGAAATTCCCTCGGGATTGGCGTTCGCCAGAAGAATGTCGTGTGCGTAGCAAGCCAGCCGCACTGTTCCAGTGACGTTATGCGGCATAAGAATGCTTAGTTCCAGATTTCCTAGACGAACCTTTCCAGGTGCAACTACCTGTGCTGAAAAATAGTTATCGATTCTAGTTTCGCTACTTCTGAGTATTGATTCGGTAGGTCCACGGGCCACTACACGACCGGATTGGAGCCGGATGGACCAATCAGTCAGGCCGATTATCTCATCTGCTGCGTGGCTAACCAGGATCATCGGAATAGAAACAGTTTTCCTGATATTATCCAGAAGCGACATAGCTTCCCGTCTGGACGTTTCGTCAAGGCCAGCAAATGGCTCATCAAGTAGCAATAAATCCGGTCGACTGAGTATGGCTCGTGCAAGAGCCACGCGGCGGCTCTCACCACCACTTAGTTTTCCAGGCATTCTATCAAGTAACTTAGAAATTCCAAGCGTGCTTACAACGTCGTCTAACTTCTGTGCGCGTGGGCTGTACAATAGATTTCTGCGCACTGACATGTGAGGAAACAGTAGGGGCTTCTGCGTCACATAGCCGATGTTGCGGTTTTCGATTCTAGTGTTTGCAAGATCAATTTCATCCAGTCGAAATCTAAGAGCAGGCTGTATGCCAGCGATTGCATCGAGTAGCGTGGATTTACCGCTGCCGCTTGCGCCAATGATGCCTAGAGAGTTTGTCTGACACTGTTCATCCACATCAAGAACAAAACCCTGAGTCTGTTTGATGTGCACCTTGATATGAATTCTCATGGGTCTATCTCAAGTCGTTTTCTATGGACTTGATCCAGGATTCGCGCAAGAAATACACATGCCAGGCATATCAAAATAGAGGCCAGAACGAGGTAGCCTATGCGTGCTTCACCCCCTGGTGCATCCAGCTCAGCGTAAATTGCCAGGGGTATGGTCTCGGTAGCCCCAGGGATTCTTCCTGCCAGAACAATTGTAGCACCAAACTCGCCTATGCCGCGCGCGAAAGCCAGGGCCGCACCAGATAGAATTCCAGGCCAGGCAAGGGGCAACGTAATTCTAAAAAACGTTCGAATCTTAGATGCGCCAAGCATGCGTGAGGCAAGTTCAAGCCCTGGATCGATGCTCTTCATGGATAGGGCAATACTGAAAACCAGCAGCGGAAAGCCGACGACTGCGGCCGCAACAACCGCACCGCTCCAGTGAAATGCAACTGGCCATCCCGCTCGGGCAAGCCCCGATCCAATCCACCCGCGTGGAGAAAAAAACCAGAGGAGTAGATATCCAATCA
>JAIOPQ010000067.1 GCA_021413825.1 Spirochaetia bacterium
GAAAGGTAAGTCAAACGTGGCAAACGTCCATGCAGGCCTTGACGAAACCAGCCATTTGCTTCGTCTGCGCTATTCCAATGTAACGTCATATGATTTTTTTAATTCTGAGGAGAACACTGAAAACTCAATTGAACGAGCACGCAAGGCCTATGCAAACACCGATGCGCGGAACATGCACATTGGGGAAACGATAGACACATGCGAAGTAATATTCTTGATTCTAGCCGCTCATGAAATTCGCAAAGAGTCCAGCCGCGTGGATTTTTTTAAAGGCCTGAAGAAATCTCTCAAGCGAGGCGGAACAATCATAGTTATTGAACACCTGCGCAACCTGGCTAATCTACTTGCATTCGGCCATGGATTTCTTCATTTCCTTAGTGATAGAACCTGGCGCCAATCGTTTCGCAAAGCTAACCTGGATATAAAAAACGAGTTTTCAATTACGCCGTTCCTGCAATGCTATATTCTGCAATGACTTACCTGATACAAATCGCCGGAATCTTACAGATCGCGCTTGCAGTACTGCATTTGCTTTTCCCTGCTCGCTTCAATTGGCGTGAGGAAACGGCAAGGCTATCACTCCTGAATCGGCAAATCTTTTACGTGCATACATTCTTTGTGTGCCTGATTCTTGTGCTATTTGGTCTGCTGAGTATATTCTTCGCTGATGAATTGATGCTCCCACAACCTCTAAGCAAGGCCGTAAGCGGCGGTATTTCTGTCTTCTGGTTGTGCAGACTGCTGGCGCAGCTTTTTGTGTATGACTCATCCCTATGGAAAGGCAAAACCTTCGAGACGGTTGTTCATTTTGCATTCATACTTCTGTGGGCATCCCTGATAGGTGTGTATGCCATGCCATTCGTGCAATATTGAACCGTTAGTGGATTTTGCCTGTTTCTCGTGGACGTGCGCTCCCGGGACTACGTGGCTTCCTGTAGGAGGAAATGTTTTAAAATCGGTTTACGTTTAGACTCCGGGTGACGATTTTGAATGTGTGAAGGTCCTTTCTTTGCTCTGCGCTTTGCTAGTCTCTGACTGCGCACGCTATAATGCGCAAAATAGCATGATGGCCCTGCTTCTTTCCCCAGGGGCAGCTGCAACGGCAAGCGTCGCCTCAGCAGCAGCCAGCAACAACCCTGTGAATCAAATCCAGTCGGGCTTAATCAATATGACCTCTGCAACAACTAATGTTGCCGTGAACTCCGTCGACACAACCAAAGCAATGGCATTTTGCTATTTTCGCACCACTGCGTCAGAACCTGCATGCGTTCCCACATGTGAACTTGCAAGTCCCACTCAAATCACGGTTCAAACGGGTGGTAACAGCACGAACTATTTTGCCCAATGGTACCTAATTGAGTTCGCCAGCGGTGCGCTTGTCCAACGCGGAAGTTTCACATTTACGGGAGGTGTGAACACTACAAATATTACTCTTGGCTCAAGCGTGGACGCCACAAAAAGTTTTGTATTGCTTACAGCACGCATGCCATCGACGGATCATACACTGGATGCAGAGAGGCTGGTTCGTGCAACAATCACGGGCCCCACAACGCTTACATTGACTAGAAATGCAAACAGCGCCATCAACATAACAGCACACTGGCAAGTCGTGCAATTGCAGGATGCCAGCGTACAGAGCGGGACCACTACAATTGGAGCCGGAGCATCATCGTCTAACGTGGCGATTAGTTCTGTAGATCTGGCAAAGAGCTTTCTATTCTTCAATACGGCAGCTCCCACTGGGATAGGTGGTTTTGAAGAGCGGTATACAGTGAGGGGCAGGTATTCAAGTTCTACTGGACTTACATTTACCCGCGCATCGACCACTAGCAGTGTGGACGTTTCCTATTTTGCAGTTCAAATGAATGATGCAAGCAGCACACAGTCTGGGACGCTAGCCACAAGTTCCTTCCCCTCACCCAATACTGCAACAGTCATGAATGCGACTCTCACATCGGTTACCCCAGCAACGGCCGTGGCTGTAATATCAAGTTCAGTTCAGAATACTGGAGGAACTCAGCAGAGTGATCTGGATTCAGGAAGTTTTGTACCGCAAATCACTTCTGCTACCAATTTGCAGGTTGAGCGCGGTTCAAATCAGAATCAACTGGCAACGGTTGATTATTTTGTAGTCCAGTTTGTTTCGCAGTAATTATTCTTGCAGATCCGCAAAACTCAAATGATGCGATGAATGCATTGCAGCCCAGGTAACCCATTCGGACTCTTCCAGAAATCCAAAAAATGGATGCTGGGGACGCTTTCCTGAAAACTTAACAAACGTGGCAAGAGCTGCTTTGCAACGCGCCATCTGCGCCTGCCAATCACCTTCCTCTCGTGTGGACGGCGAGGCCTCGTTCTGAACTCCTGTTGGAATTTTTCCAGAGCGCACCATGCGACTAAAAAACTTCTTTCCCAGCGCCGGATCGACCATCGGGACATCATCGGGAAGGAAACCGGATTTTTGGCCGTTTGCCCATTCAATGCTGCGAGCAATGTGATCGAGGATTTGTGCAAACGACCAGAGGCCAGACGTCTTGACGGCGCCGCCGCTCAAGCGGTCCAGTTCTTGTTCAAGTTCTGGAATAGAGGTACAGACCAGGTTACGTTTCATAGTCAAGTTTTCCTGAGTGGCGAGATCCGCGGAATCATTGAAACCAGGCCAGCCGCAGGAACAGGTTTGCGATTCGTCCCCACAGGTGTCTAGCATGTAACTCTTTATGGCATTCCAGTCTCGGCTGGCTGCCGTTTTCGATTGACGAGCTTCACGAGCAGGATTGCACTTCTACCTTAACTTCTCAAAGGTAGAAACCATGCAACACCCACCTACAAGCACCAATCCAATTCATACAAACCCTGATGTGGTTTTGATTGGGGCCGGCGTAATGAGCGCAACCCTTGGGATGCTGCTTAAAGAGCTTGAGCCAAATTTGAGTATAATGATTTTTGAGCAACTTCCTGAAGTGGCAAGGGAGAGTTCGGACGCCTGGAATAATGCCGGAACTGGCCACTCAGCGTTCTGTGAACTCAACTACACTCCACAGAAAGAGGACGGGTCTGTAGACATTTCAAAAGCAATCAAAATTGCGGCCTCATTTGAAGAATCAAAAGAGTTCTGGTCCTACCTGGTTGAACAAGGTGATATTTCACGCGGTGATTTTATTCATCGCGTCCCACACATGAGCTTTGTTCACGGAGAAGAGAATATTGTATACCTAGAGAAACGTTATGCGGCACTTAAATTGCATCCACTCTTTGAAGACATGCAATTTTCTTACGAATGGAGCGACCTACTAAAGTGGATGCCGCTAGTGATGGAAGGCCGAGACAAATCAGAATCGGTTGCAGCAACTCGAATGGAAATCGGAACAGACGTGGATTTTGGTGCCTTGACTCGCACAATCTTCATGCACCTGGATGCGTTAGCCGGCGTTGACTTACATTTGAATCACGAAGTGCGGGAGCTGGAACGCGCAGACGATGGGAAATGGGAGGTCACGGTCTACAACAATGTAACGCACGCAAAGACCCATTTAAAAACAAGTTTTGTATTTATTGGCGCTGGCGGCGCCTCGCTTCCGCTTCTCGAAAAATCTGATATTGAAGAAGCGGAAGGATTTGCAGGATTTCCTGTCAGTGGTCAATGGCTCCGTTGCACAAACCAGGAAGTTGTCGATCGTCATGCAGGTAAGGTTTATGGGATGCCTGCTGTCGGTTCACCTCCCATGTCTGTTCCGCATTTAGATACGCGAATGATTGGAGGAAAGAAGGCCCTTTTGTTTGGGCCCTACGCCGGGATCACAACAAAGTTCTTGAAGAAGGGATCGTACTGGGATCTTGCACGATCCCTTGAGTTCGACAACATTTTTCCCATGCTATCTGCGGGATTACACAATATTCCACTTACCAAATATCTAATTCATCAAGCAATGCAAACGCCTGAAGATAGATTGGCAGAGCTAAAAGTATTTATGCCAGAAGCAAAACTTGAAGACTGGGAGCTTGCAGTTGCAGGACAGCGTGTACAGGTCATCAAAGCAGATGAAAAGGAAGGCGGCAAACTTGAATTCGGAACTGAAATCGTAACGGCCGCAGATGGATCGCTTGCTGCTTTGCTTGGTGCTTCACCTGGTGCGTCTACAGCTGTTTCCATTATGCTCCAGGTAATCCAGAGGTGTTTCAAAGACAAGATCGGATCCGCTGAGTGGCAGAAGAAATTGATGGAGATGATTCCGTCGTATGGACACTCGCTCAGCCAGGATGAACGCCTTGCTCTGAAGATCCGCGAACGCACAAGCAAGGTCCTGGGATTGGTATAAGTAAGAGTGGCCTTGAAATACCCGCACTAACGTCCGCTTAACGTCAGTAGGCGAGCGGAAGCAATACATACTTCCGCTCACCTCAGATTACCTGGAAACAGCGAGAGAGTTCGCGGGTTCAAAATTCTTCGCGAAGAACGAAATCTGATCTTCTATCATTTGATCGAACACAGGAGAATGATACACCTGGAAATGATCAGCTTCATAGTGAATCGCTTTCCCAAATTTTGCATCCCTTGCCACCTGCACAGCAATTGCCGGATCCATCAGCGTTTCTCTGTCGCTGATACAAACAAGCAATGGACATTGGACATCCCTTGCATACTTCGATGCATCGTAGAAGAGGGTTGAAATTCCGGAGGCTGCAGTGATTCGATTATCGAACCTGTATCCTTCAGGCATAACTGACTGCCATCCAGCCAGAGCACCGGGAACCGTTACGAATGCAGGATCCCCAGGATTGCCTACAAGGGCGACGTACTTCCGTGGAAGCCCGAAGACCTGGCGCCCGATGTCGGACAGAATTGGGAACGTTAGGCGGAGTACACTCGTGAGGCCCGACGCCAGCGCAGGCGACCTTCCACGCAACATCGGACACTGGACTACAACCGCTTTCAATTCTGGATGACGCGCGGAGGCAACTAAGGCATGGCTTGCGCCGAAGGAAGTACCCCATAGCGCAACTTGCGATGCATCCAGCTGCGGATGATTCTTCGCAAAGTGAATCGCGGCCTCAATATCTTCCAGATACCGCGAAATACTCATCAGCTGTCTGGGCTCACCGCCAGATTCACCCAGGTGTCTAAAATCAAACGAAAGGACAGCAAATCCACGCTCAGAAAATGCAGTTTCGTATTGCTCGAGCTTCATGTCATGGGTCGCACCTCCCCCATGAACGAGCACGATCGTTGGAAAAGGCCCGGATCCAGTAGGCAGAGTCAACCAGGCAGCACAGAAACTATCACCCGATAAAAAGCTTGTTTTCTCAGTCATATATTCTCCTTTTACGTACAGCGTACGAATTGAAACCGTATTTACGTACACCGTACGTAAATCAAGAGAAAATATGTCCAGGAACCAAAAATTTAGCAGAGAACAATTGCAGGCGGCCGCGCTCGCGCTAGTTGAGAAGGAAGGACTCGAGGGCCTATCGATGCGTAACCTTGCGTTAGCCCTGGGTACGGGTGCTATGACCATCTACAATTATGTAGCTGATCGAGCTGAGTTAGAGGGACTCCTGGTTGAAGCAGTGATGCAAGAAGTCCGATGGTCCGGAAAGCCAAGCAAGGATTGGCGCGCCGACGTTAAGGAAATCACTCATGCCATGTGGGCTGCGGCGCGAAAACATCCGCAGATCATTCCGCTCGTCGTAACGCGCAGAAGTTCTGCGGCCGCATTCCTCGGTCCCACGGAGGCACTTCTGGATGCCCTCAAGCGTGGAGGACTCAAAGATCAGAATCTGTTGATTGCGTTTCGCACTGTGTCCGGATTTGTTACGGGTATTGCGCAGGCAGAGCTTACAGGACCGCTCGCTGCGTCGGCACAGGAAGATGCGAAAGATGTGATCGCGCGTTTTGAGTCTTTGCCTCGGGAAAAATATCCACGACTCCTGGAAATCGCGAAGGCTGCGGGTAAGAGTAAACCAGAAAAGGAATTCACGACCGGTCTAAATATCATCATCACAGGACTTGAAAAGGAGTTCGGCCTGGAGAGCCGGGATTAAACGTTATGCGCTATGCAGTCAACATTTCATTGGATGGCTCGGATTCTCTAAATAGGACAAATGAGTGTTATTCGCACAAAAAGTACGAGTAATCAAAGGCCACGGCGAAACCAAACTGCGCGTACAGGCTTTGCGCCGCATGGTTTTCGCTGAGAACTTGAAGGAAGGCTGCATGAGCCCCATTGTGCGCCGCCCACGCTAGCATTGAGGATAAAAGACTACGCCCTTGACCGTTTCGCCTGAAGGCAGGATTCACAACAAAGTCAAATATTCCGAAATGATTGTTCGTGATAATTCCAAGAGCAAGACTAGCAAGGGTTTCCGTTCCTACAGAAGAGAAGTAAGCCCTGCTCTGAGATACGCAGGCCAGTAACGCTTGAATCTGTTCTCGTTTATCAAACAGCCCGTTCCAGTGCAAGAACGCCTGAAGCCACGTGTCGTCCGGTTCATGAGTTACTCTTACCTGTGGCGATGGAATCGATTCCTGCAGATTCGATCTCGTCATCATACAAGATGGAGCGGTTTTGAAAAATCCGGCTACCGTTAGTCGCTCCTCAAACTCCTTTGAATTATCGAGGGTAGTGCAGATTTTGATCGTCGGAGGCAATTTACGATTTCGGAACCAGTGGATGATAGAAGGCAATACCGCATCCAGATCGTTAATACACACCTCAGACAGGGGAGCCGCACAATTCGAACGCCTGGTGTAGCCGCCGGATGCCCTGAGTAGCCAATTGTCGCAAGTGATCTCCTCAATTGCCGGCCACGACAGATTCGCTATGGACTCGATTTCTTTCATACGTACCGGTCATCAAGAGAAGCCATCTCTGTATTTCCGTTTGGTTGCAGTAACATTGCGCACTATCTTGTGTAAAGCCTTCATCTTTCCCTTTTCCTTGAGCATTGCAGCTTGATCTTCGCGGACTCTCAGGTGCATTGCTTCGCGCATGAGTTTTTTGTAACTTTCAAAGCGGTCAGCTGGCAATTGGCCCGATTCAATCGCCTCATGCACGGCACACCCCGGTTCATTCTCATGCGCGCAGTCGCGGAAACGACAGGAAAGGGCCAGTTCTTCAATCTCAGGAAATACTTCTGAGACTGCGTCCGTTCCAGTCCACAACTGAAGCTCGCGCATCCCAGGATTATCGATGATCGCGCCACCGCCTTCCAGGAAAAACATCTGTCTCGAAGTCGTTGTATGTCTACCTCTTGAATCCGCGCGCACTGCAAATGTTTTTTGCTTTTGATCGCCTAACAATGCGTTGATGATCGTTGATTTTCCAGCACCCGACGATCCTACAAGGGCTCCGGTCTTTCCGTCGGCAAGGAGCGCTCTAACTGCATCCAGGCCTTCGCCTACTACTCCATTGATCAAAAGGACTGGAGCCTGAACTGCTGCACGGGCCTCAGCAGCGCGCTCCTGCGATTCTGCGCACAAATCGATCTTGGTCAACAGAACTATGGGCTCTGCGCGGCTTTCCTTAACCATAGCCATGTATCGTTCCAATCGCCTGATGTTGAAGTTGTCGTCCAGTCCTTGAACAATAAATACATAATCCACGTTAGCCGCGATTATCTGTTCGATAGTTTGTTTACCAGGCACCTTGCGGGATAGCTGCGATCTGCGCGGAAGGATCCCGCGAATTACTTGATCCGAATCAAAAGCAACCCAATCGCCTACTGCTGGCCAGTCGCTTGGAGCGGCGCTGCTGATCAATCCCGGAACAATACAACGACCAGGCCCGGCCGCAGAGATAACTGCGAATTGATTCCGACTAACGTTTAATACGCGGCCAATCTGAAAATCCGGGAAAGATTTGCGTATTTCGCGTTCGATGGCCGGGGAGAGGCCCCATTTACGTAAGCTCATGTTTACCTCCCGGGTTCCTCATAATCCCAGGTATAGCCTGTGAAATTTGCGATTGGGTACTTTGCCTCGACCCGCAACCGAAAGCTCCGGAAGAATACCCTTTACGAAATACATATCGATCTCGCCCTTGTTCTTTGCCGCAACCTTACCACGATGCTCCAGGTCAAAAAAATCCTTAACCAATTCTCTTGTTGATGCTGTGATGTTTACAAGTCCGGCCTGGCCCGAAGCCTCGGCACGGCTTGCTATGTTCACAGTATCGCCCCAGACATCAAAATTGTATCGATTCAGTCCGATTACGCCGGCCGCCACCGATCCTGTATGGATTCCAATCCGTAAGCGCCAGCTAGAAAGCTCGCGCATTTCACGGCTCTTCTTGTACTTTCGCATAAATTCTTGAATTCTAAGACCGCAGAGCACTGAGTCTACCGGATGGGTTTGATTGGCTTCGAGAATTCCGCCCGCACACATGTACGAGTCACCAATGGTCTTGATTTTTTCCAGGTTGTTCTGATCCATGATTGCATCAAAATGCGAGAAACATCGATCCAGCTCAATCGCCAGTTCCTCGGGGCTCAATGCTTCAGCAATCTGAGTAAATCCAACAATATCCGCGAACATTATGCTGGCTGACGGCACACGCACTGGCCTAACACTTGCGCCATTCTTAAGCTGCTCCGCAATTCTTGCGGGCAGAATCTTGTATAGAATGTCGTCTGTCTTCTTTAGGGATTCTTTGAGGGCATTGTCAAAGAAACTGTACGTTGCACGATTGAGTGCGTCGTGCTGCTCGACCACAAGACTCCATGCATCTTCGCCTAAACCATGTTCGGTGACGACCCGTCTCAAGCATTCGTTCATGCGAGATTCACCGCTGTAAATGAACTCATAGGTCAGATCTCGCCCGCGTTCTCGGGATAAATCCACAATTCTGCGAAATCGAATAAGCAAGGCGCGCCTGCTAGACTCTGTGCCCATTTTTAGATCGAGCAATCGATTCCAGAAGCCTTGATTATAGCTCTTGAAAGTCGTTTCCTCGTAAGGAACGGAAACAGGAAGACTCTCCCACCAGAGCTTAAAAAGATTAAATGAGGGTTGAAATTCATTGGCCTGCGGAAACTCAGCTACTAGCTGTGAAATCATGTTTTCTGTTACGGCTTGAAACGACGCTCCTTCCGACGTAATCAATTGAGTCAAACGTGGCGGCTTGGTGAGTTCCGCCCTCAGATGATGCAGAAAAAACCCGGCAATGGCGCTAGAAAGCCGCCGCCTCATCCTTCCAGACTCGCTTCAAACCTTGCGAATCGTTCTGGTGGTTGGAGTTCAAAGTGCATTGTGTCACCCGAGACCGGATGCTGAAATTCTATTGTTTGTGCAAACAATAGAAGGCCGAACTTCTTAAACTCCTGCGAGCTGCGCGAATATATATCATCCCCAACGACCGGGCATTGAATACTCGACATGTGCACGCGAATCTGATGCGTGCGCCCCGTTAGTAGATCCAGCTCAACAAGCGCGAACTTTCGCCCGCGACGCGAAACGTGGGTTTGGACTACGCGATAACGCGTAATAGAGGGGCGCCCAGTTGCATCGACACGCATGCGAAGACGATCCTTGGGATGACGTTTGATAGCCGCGTTGATCTCACCACTTTGCGCTGGAGGGCATGCGAGTAACCAGGCAAGATACTGCTTCTTAACGGAACGATTCAGAAACTGCTCGGAAAGTACGCGGTGTGCTTTTAGGTTTTTCGCTACGAGTAAGATTCCCTCTGTGGGCTTATCCAGCCGATGAACGATACCCGGCCTTCCTTTCCAATCCCCGGATGAAAGCTCGCGGAATCGATGTACCAGCCCGCTGACTAACGTTTTACCCCCATCCCCCGGCCCCTGGTGCACTGCAATGCCCGGAGGCTTATGGATGACTGCAAGTTCCTCATCTTCATATAGAATTTCAAAATCCATCTGAACCGGAACGATGGTTTCGGAGTCTACAACGGGTGGAGGGTCAATCCAGTATTGCTCTCCTTCTTTGACTCGGCGTGCCGGAACCACGGCACCATCGCCCCGTACGCTTCCGGATTTTATCCAACGTTGAATTTCCATCCGGCTGGCACTCCCTTCAAGTGCAGTTAGCAGCCATTGATCCAGCCGTTGACCCTGATTTTCCTGGCTAACTGTCAATTGGCCCGGTGTTTGAAAAAATTGATTTCCAACCTTCATTCGCGAATTTATTGTGTCCTCATACAAGCATGAGGTGTGTAAAAGCATGAAAATATCAAATATAATTCGTTTGGCAGGCGTTGCCCTGTTCACGATCACTGTTGCGGCCTGCAGCAGTTCAACTACTGCAACAGCAAGAGATATGGGAGGCGACCTGGGTGGCGCAGCTCTTAGCGCTCTGGCCTATTCTCCAAACGGTGGTGGCTTTCCTTACAAATCCACTTATGTAAATCCTGCTGAATTCAATTCCTGGGCTACAAAATACAAAAGCCAGATCGAAACAGCTCTAAGCGCTCTTCCAATCGGATACAAACTCCAGATCACTGGACATACAGATTCGACTGGTCCTCGTGACGGCGACGGAATGAGAAAAGGAAACATCTGGTATTCCACAGAACGTGCAAAAGCAGTTCATGACGCGCTGATCGCACAAGGAATTCCAAAAGACAAAATCACCTACCGCGGTATTGCTAACGACGAACCTCTGCCAGCAATCGCTTCAAACGATCAAATGAATCGTCGCGTAAGCTTCAAAGTAGTAAAACAGTAATCTATTAGAGATTTCTGAATCAGAGAAAGCGGCTTCCGGCCGCTTTTTTTTTGCCCATGTTTACTAACAAAACTGTATTGATTACCGGCGGATCTTCTGGCATCGGACTGGCCCTGGCCTGTCAGCTGCGCCAGAGAAATGCAAGCGTCATCGTTCTGTCCCGCAGTGGTTCAAAACTTAAAGCAGCTTGTTTGAAAATTGACGCGATTCCCGGATCGGGATCGGTGATGAGCTACCGCGCCGATGTTAGGAGCTTCCTGCAAATTCGTCAGGTAGTGCGGACGATTGAAAAAACGCATCAGCTCGATTGCATAATCAACTCCGCCGGGATGGTACAGCCTGCTCGTTTCAAAGATCAGAATCTCTCCGCGTTTAAGCGAGCGATGAATGCAAATTTTCAAGGAACCGTGAATGTTTGCAAAGCTGTCGCACCCTTCATGCTGAATCGAAAGGGCGGGATGATAGTGAACATTGGTTCCCTGGCTGGATTCATCGGAGTCTACGGTTATACTGCTTACAGCGCTTCAAAATTTGCCGTGCATGGATTTACCCAGGCATTGCGCGCTGAAATGAAACCACACGGCGTGCACGTAATGCTGGTGGCTCCCCCTGATACAGACACACCCATGCTTCATCGGGAGCGCACTTTGATGCCACCTGAAACCGCTGCAATAAACGATTCTGCAGGAATGCTCAGTGCTGAGCACGTAGCTTTGCAAATTATCCACGGCATCAAGAAGAAGCGAAAGCTCGTAGTGCCCGGATTTGAAGGAAAATTTGCCTACCTGGCATCGCGATTCATTCCAGGAATCGTGGATTTAGTAATGGATGGAAAAATCGCAAGCGTGCGGGGAAAACGGAAGAACCAGCACAAGAACGCAGCCAATCATACTGCGTAACATAAGAATTGGTTCCTTGCTTTTTTCTAAATTGGATCTTTGAGATCCGGGAAGTCTGTTGTATTCTTTCTGGATGAACCTGACGATCCTTCGACTACACGAACTCCCCGTTTCGCAGCGAGCATTGATATTTGCTGCAGCCGAGCAACTCCACAGACAGCTTCGCCCAAAACTTCCTCAAGAATATGCAACCTACATGGAGACGATGCTTCATGAAGGTGCAGGCATGTTGGTTTTGAGTGATGAAGACCTCCCGGTAGCAATCGGTGTTTTCCGGATGAACCACACAACTTTTGCGGGGTTGCGCTTCTATGTCGATGACCTGGTTACGGATGAAGCAAAACGATCACGTGGATATGGAAAATATTTGCTGGATGCTTTGAAACAGGAAGCCACGGCAAAGGGTTGTCACGCGTTCACACTGGAATCTGGTTCACAACGCGCACAGGCCCATAAGTTTTACTTCCGAGAAGGTATGACAATTCCTGGATTTAGTTTTCAATCGTCACTTAGCGCCTGGTGATTTGGCCAGTTCAAGTATAAAGTTCTCTTGCTTCCTGGTTTCAATGGCCCGCCTTCCGCGTGATTCCCGCACTCGTTCGATCGCGTCTCCTGGTGAAACCTTTTGCTCAAGAGTCAGATAGGAAGCGGCGGCAAGTCCGGATCGACCAAGGCCACCCACACAATGCACCAAAACATTCTTGCCCTGCGCTAAACGACCATCCATCCATTCAGTGCTGGCCTTCATTTCTGATTTAGAGGGAATGGCCTGATCCACAATTGGCATATACCGGACGTCGAAACCCGCATTCGCGTATGCTTGCTTCAAATCGCTCACACCATAGTCATGAAATTCGTTTTCAGTAATAAGGCAAAGAATCGATTGAATGTCATTTTCACGAATCACATCCAGGTCTTCAGATATACTTCGATTCCTGTCGCGACGTCCTGGAAGAATGGTCATTCCGATCCTGCCGGATCCTGCAGCGATTTCCATGAAATCGATCCTGAGGCGATTAGTCCTTGCAATGTTGCTCTTGATCTTAGCGATCAAACGAGCTCCGGATGATAGCGCCCATTTTTTCTGCACAGGATTGCATTCATCAAATGAGAGAGTGTGCATGGCATATCTTAAAAGTCCCACGTGCATTTGAAACGGTTCTCGATCCGTCTGGACCAGCGCTGGAAAATACGATCTGAGTTTGCAGGCAGTCAGATAGGCCATCGAAATTGCCGGGTTCTTAAACGAATTGGCAAGTGGATCAGGCGGAACACCCAGGTCAGGCTGATCAATCAACAGAGCCGCAAGCCTGGCGGCTTCCACCAGTTCAGAATCGTTTTTTATCTTAGTAAAGATATATAACAGATCACTTTCAAGTTTGAGTAGATCTCTGAGAATATGCCCTCTGTGCGCGTGAAAGAAATCAATAATCCAGACGTTATGCGACGGATCGAGCACGATATTGCGTCCGTTTAAATCTCCGTGCACATACGACATGCGCGCCACGGATCCGCCAGTTTGAATCTGCTCCAGATCAGTTTCATAAAAAGGACAAACACCTTCTACGTTCTGGCCAGAGAATACCTCTTTAACTTCCTCGGGAGTTCCTCCAAGAATCGTAGTTACTCTTTTCCGAACGCCTGTGGCATACTTTGAAGAAAAATCATAATATTTAAATAGATCCAGTTTCTCAGATTCACCAGCCTGATACAGACGCCCCAGTTGCCCCAGGAATACCGTGTCCAGGACCTCAAAAATTGGCTGCATGGTCTGTGCGTTAACAGGAACATTTCCTGCTAGAACTTCTTCTTCAATTTTTTGATACATATCCTGGAAGACGCTGACTGCTCCATCCAGCATGGCCGCATAACGGTATTTGATTGCTCCCCTTTCACCCATTTCAGCAAAATCTACAATTCTGGGCGCATTGTTTCCCAGAACTTCCTCAATACGTTCAAACGAAGTGCGCTCCTGAGCAATCGGATCGCGTTCACCTATTTTAATTACAGTTGGAACCTGCGGATGGCCCAGCACATCGATACTGCGCGCCTTGAGGACGACATTGCCAGAAAAGCCTCCATCCAGGCTTTTGAGATCCACCCGCTTGCAGTCACGGAACAAGTAGGAGAGAATATTCCTGTCCGTCTCTGAAACTGAGTAGTCACCCTCAAAGTGTAACATGCCCTCGCGAAAGGGAGCCTTGCCTTGAATATCAGGAAGCGTGCCTGTTAGAAATTCAGTAAAACCGCCAAGCGAAGAAAACACGCGCACGCCAAGAATACTTTTAAGTTGGTCCAGGGCTATGAAATGCATTTGCCTTGATGAACTTGCCGTCAACGGGCTGGCTACGGCAATGTCAAATTCCGGATAACGCGTTTTCAAATCATAAGTAAGAAACGTAACCTTGGCTTCTGTCCAGACACCGACAATTCCCACTCGAATAGATTTACCTTTGAATGGAGCCAGAACCTCTGCAAGATTGGTTTCGACAAAGTCATTTAGCCCCGATGCATTCACGATTGTGTGCCGATCGGGTCGCAGGTCCGCTTCAAAAACAAATCGCGCACCTTCCGTATTCATCAAGCAGTGCGGACTGAACTGGGCTAAATGCTCTTTCTGGATAGGGTCATCCGGATTGTGCCAGTCACGAATATGGATGATTCTGAGTTTGTCTTCCGGCAGTGCATACGCCCAATCAAGCAGCGAACGCACGGGGCCTTCTTCCATGCGCTCGCCCAGGAGGCGCGTAGACTCCGAATACCCAACGTGCAAACGATTTGGAAGCGGCTCGTATTTATCGAGCAGCCGAACAAAGTCATTCTGCAAACATTGAGTGATTAGAATTGCGCCGGGCATACTGAAGTGAAATCAATCAAATCGAGGTCTGCGTTTTTCAACCAGCGCGGAAAATCCTTCCAAAGCTTCCGCTGAGCCCAGTAGCTTGAGAGTACCGGCCCGATCACGTTCAAGCATTGCATCGAGATCGAGATCAAATCTCCAGCGACTGATTTCCTTCTGGCTACGGACTGCATTCCGCGGAAGTGCGGCAAGGCGCTTCGCCATCTGCCGCGCGCGATCCATCAATTTCTCTTTTTCGACTATTTCATCCACGAGGCCAAGCTCAAGGGCTTCCGGTGGCTTTGGCGCCAGGCCACTGAAAAGCAAATCACGAGTGACTCGCGTACCTACAAGGTCCTGAAGTGAAAGAGTAACAAAACTTGGGAGGCTGATTCCAATATTTAGCTCCGGAAAAGAAACGCGCGCTCCCTTATCTACGATTAGCCTGAAGTCGCTCATTAACCCAACCATGGCCCCGTAGCCAATGGCATGTCCGTTCAATGCTGCAATCACAGGAACTGGAAATGTGTGAATTGCCTTTAGAACTGCGAAGAAATGGCCAATCAGCTTTTCAATCTGATCAATGGCCTGACCGTGAACTGCATTTGGATTGAGACCATTTGAAAATGTATCGGGAAGCGCACTTGTAATTATAAGCGCACGAATATCAGGAAGTGCTGCAGCTTTATTTAGCGCAGTCTCAAAAGCCTCAAAGCCAGGAACCGTAAAACCATTGCCCTCACCGATATTCAGACTAAGTTCTAAAATAGAATTTGCATAATTTTCCTGGATAAAAGACATCGATTGATCCTGAGCGAAATCCCGCTGAACCAGATGGCTTCGCAAAGGTGGTAATGTCCATCCGATTTCCGTCGCATTTTTCTGATGACATTGGCAAACACGAGGACAATATTCGTGCAATTATGCGCAATCCATTGAGCAATCTGCCTATCGTTGGAAAATTGTTCAGCGAACCTACAAAGGCGCGAACGTATCATGGTATTGACTCGGTCAGACGGCGCGCCAGTTTTTTCTACTATCCGTTGCGTGCGTTTTTCCGCGCAGTGGCAACCACTCAACACGCTGAGATCCAGGCCATTGGAGTAGAAAATATCCCACCTGACGGTGCCGTTTTTCTGGTTGGAAATCATCCCAATTCGTATCTCGATTTTCTGAATCTTTCTGTCATTGTTCGTCATCCAATTGCAACTGCTGCAAAGGATACAATTACAAACACTCCGGTTGCAGGAAAGATTCTGCGCGACTACGCACTGCTTGTGCCCGTGTCACGAGCTCAGGATAAAGAAGAGAGCGGCGTATCTGAGAAGGATCGACAGCAAGCCAATGAACAGATGGTGGATGAGGCTGTTGATCTGCTGGTTCGTGGGCGGTTGTTCAACATTTACGCTGAAGGTAGGTCCACAGATAGCCGGCGTTTAAACAAAATCAAGCTGGGGTTCATGCTGCTTGCAATTCAAGCAGAGAAGTCGTTCAATTTCAATTTGAATCTAAGAATTGTCCCATACGGATACTTCTACGATCGTATTAACAAATTCCAGAGCTCCGTATGTGTCATCTTTGGAAAACCTTTCAAGATCAAGAATCTAATAGACCTTCCAGCAGACTTCCTTGCCCGCAGTGAAAAGGATCAACTATCCTTTGAGAAAAAACTGATGATGGCAGGCAAAGAGCGCCTGCAAAGCGACATCGAGCGGCTAATCATTTCAATTAAGGATCCAAAACTCGTAAGCTTGATAGACGGCATTACCGCAATCTACGTTCTGAGTCCAGGAAAGTACATGGGCGTTTTCGAAAACGTGCGTGAGAAATACGTCCTATGCAAGACTGTTTCTGAAACGATCCAGAAGGCCGCTGAAGCGGATGCTGGCAAAAAGAAGCTCGATCAATTGCGCGTGTTACTCAAAGGCTATCAGACGTCGTTTCAAAAAGCGGGGATTCCTGATGCCCTTGTACGTCGCGAATATACCTGGTCATCCGTTGGATTCTATCTCACGGCAATCGTGTCCGGCATACTGCTTTCACCGTTCATTCTTTACGGATATTTTGCAAACTTCATCCCAAGGCAAACAGCGCGACTAATGCGATTCTATGTGATTAACGTTAAGAAGCGCCCACAGGTTGACGGCGATGAACAGTCCATCCTTGCTGCAGCGGGTGCAGCGGCGCTTACGTATCCGATCGCATTGGTATTATTCTACAAGTGGATGTATGGATCCGGAATCGCCTTTCTTATCACTTTCTTTGCTCGTTCAGCATACTTGAAAGATCTAGCTCCGATTGTGGAGAGATTCCCAGGATGGATCGCTCTTTTTTTTGGATGCTTCATGGTGTATCTGATGGCAAGGCTCTGGCGCTTTTCATTGTTTTATGGCAGACGTTTCAAGACTGGTTTGCATTTCCTCTCGGATTGTGTTTTTGAATTATTCCGGCATAAGAGATTGCGCGACCTTCGCATGAAACGCGCAGAATTAATCGATGCTGTTGACTTTTTGATTGGAGACTATTATGATTAAACCGGATAAAATGCGCACTTCACTTCTTTTGCTTACAATTTGCTTTTCAGGAGTTTTGCTTTCTACTGCGACTTGCAAAAAAGAGGAAAGCAAACCCACCTTAACGCGCAGTGAACCGGCCATCGTATTTCTGGGCGATAGCTTGAGCGCCGGCCTTGGATTGCCGGAAGAGCTAACGTTTCCATATTTGATTCAAGAGAAAATCGATGCTGCCGGACTAAAATACCGAGTAATCAATGCAGGCAGATCAGGTGATACGACTGCGGGTGGTCTCTCCCGGTTACAATGGTATTTGCGCAAAGATGTTAAGTTGAAAATTCTAATCATCGAGCTTGGTTCAAACGATGCAATGCGTGGTCAGCCTCCGGAGTCCATTGAAAAGAATCTCACAGAGATCATCAGAAAAACACGCGCGTACGATCCTACCGTTAAGATTCTAATGTATCAGTTCTACACGTTTCCAAATCTAGGGAAGGTCTACGGAGATAAATTTTTACAGATTTTTCCACGCATCGCAAAGAAAGAGAAAGTGGAACTTCTGGCATTCCCCCTGGAGGGCGTTGCCGGGAAACCTGAGCTCAATCAGGCAGACGGTATCCATCCCAATCCTAAAGGATCACCCATAGTGGCGAATAACGTCTGGAAATCACTCAAACCACACCTGTAATCAGGTGGTTTCTTCTCGGAGCACGTCAAGCGGCTTACCGGCCATTGCATCGCGACTGACCAGAAGCCCAATTGCTATTGTAAGGCCAACTACGGCTCCACCAACCAGTAGCGCCGGAACAATCGGCAGGGCCGGCTTTACTTCAAAAAAGTAATATAGCAACGGCCATGCCAGGGCTTGTGAGAGCAATGTTCCGGTCACAGCACCCAACGCTCCAAGGACTGCATACTCTACAGTGAGGATCGTAACGATATCCCTCGATCTGGCGCCAATTGTTTTTAACAAAACAGATTCGCGCAATCGCGCATAACGGCTCGAACCAATACATCCGGTAAGAATAATCATGCCAGCAGCAAGAGTAGCTCCAGCCATCCACTGAACAACAAATGCAATGTTTTTTGCAATTCCGGAAATCGTTTCGACTGCCTGGTTTGCATCAATTACTGTAATGTTTGGATACTTCCGCACTAACTCCTCTTGAAACGAATATCGACTCTTCTCATCGGGTATGTTCATGCCAGACACGTACATATGCGGTGCCTGCTCGATTGGTCCTGGCGAAAATAGTAAGACGGAATTGATCTGCATTGCAACCCAGTCTACACGGCGCTTACTCGTTACAGTTGCTTCCAACGGAAGACCCTGAATTTCAAGCGTTAAGACATCGCCAAGCGAAACGTCCAGTTGATCCGCCCAGCGCTCATCGACTGAAACCTCCTGACCACGCGGCTCCCTGCCTTCCCAGAAATCTCCCGAAGTTAAAACCTCTGACGCATTCAATGTGGATCTATACGATCCAAAATACTCATAGCTTCGCAGACTGTTCTGCCAGTTACGCTGATTCGCGTTCTTCTCAATATTGGATTTCTCGATTCGCTTACCATTGATAGCCTTAACGCGCATAGAAATCATCGGCGTTACCTTGCTGTCTTTTGCATACGTATGCATTAGATCAACAGTGCCGACTTTCTGTTCTTCTTGAATATCCATCAGAAACAGATTGGGTCGTCCACCCGACGTAAAACTGATCTCACCTCGCACGGCAGCTTCAGCTGTAAAGATAGTCATGATCAGTAGCACACCAACTCCGGTCGCTACCAACATGGTTGAGGTTTGATTGCCCGGACGGTACAGGTTGGCAAGACCCTGCCTGAGACGATACGACCTAACGAATGGCAAAAGTCGCTTAACGGCACGGATAAGGAGTCTAGAAATCCCGAGCAACAGCAGGGCGGCTCCCAGGACACCAGCCGTAAAGAATATTCCGGTTGGCCCTGAATCAGACTGCGTTATGGAAACGCCCAGCATTACACCTATCATTGCAACCGCCGCGACGATCTCAATGCTATTTGAAATCAAAAACGATCGGACGCGAAGAGGGAACGAACCGGATTCCACCTGCTCCTCTTCTGACATACGCCTGAGCACGCGAAGTGGTGAAATCTTACGGGTTCTAAAAACTGGGAACATTATGAATGCAAGGGTTACAACAATCCCTGGAATCACCGCAGCCAGAGACGCAGCCGGATCGAATCCAACTTCAATCCGTACCGGTAAATACGAACCACCCAGATCACCAGCAGCACGTGCCGCCAGATATCCAACCAGAACACCAAGCAAACTCCCAACGACGGCCAGTCCAGAACCAAGAGCCAGGTAAATTGTCATCATGAACCCAGGTGTAGCCCCCAGGGCCCGGGCAGTTGCTATATCATCCAGCCTACTTTTTACAAACACATTCATTGCAAGCCCAATGCCAAGGCCGCCCAGGAACAGTATAACAAGACCGGCTAACGTTAGGAACCGTGACAGGTTAGTCATAAATCTGCGAACACTCGATACGGCCTCGCGGTACGTAAAGATTGTGATATTAGCGTCGAGTGATTCTTTCCAGTGCGCTTCCTTCCAGTCCTCAACATTGAGCGATTCCGGGAGTTTGAAATAGCGCGCATATTTTATGCGACTGCCAGTCACAAGGAGGCCTGTATCCTCCAGAGTAGAACGTGAAACGTAAACCGGGGCCCCGTATCCCGCTGAAAACCCTGGGCTCCCCGGCTCCTTATTGATTGCTCCCGTTATGCGATATTCTTTGGCTCCGATTGCAACTCGCATCCCCTCTTGCACGCCCAGAGCGGGGAATAGCGTTGGGTCCAGGAGTATTGCATGTTTGTTTCCACCCTGGATATCTTCAAACAAGCCGGGAGGTGTGGTTGTAATGTTCCCATAAAAAGGAAATGCACCTTCAACTGCGCGCACACGAACAAGCCTCGTGCGTCCATTGGACTTCCCTTTCTCTACCACCCGAACCATTGTAAAAAATTCGACCACATCGGCAGATTGCGAACCATTCAGTCGCAACCCTCTTGTTAGGGATTCGTTGGGTTCAAGGGGTGAACCTGATTCGAGCCGCACATCGGCCCCCATGAGGCTACGCGATTCACGACTAATTGCATCTTCCAATGAATTGGAAATCGTTTTAACTGCAGCCGTGGCCGCAACACCCAGTATTACTGCAATTATGCTAAATAGCAGCTTGCCCCTGCTTCTGCGGGTTTGTCTTACTACAAATGCCGCCTGACGTCCCAGATTCATTTACGTTTATTCCCTGTTCTTGCGCCGGCTCTGGTGGAACCTGAACGGGCCTTGGATCGAGATATGACATTCTTCTTAGATCTTGAATTCGATTGGAGTTTTAAGTTTGCCCTTCCGCCCCGATGCGCCACAACTTCAACAATCTTGCCATCTTTTAGCCTTATCTCCCGGTTAGAGAGTCGTGCTAGTTCTGGATTGTGCGTAATCAGGATGAGCGTAGATGCATACATCCGATTGAGCTCAAGGAGTAGTTCTACGATCTTTTTACCATTTTTTGAATCAAGGTTGCCGGTTGGTTCATCTGCAAACAATACCGGAGGGGTGTTTATGAAAGCACGTGCTATAGCCACGCGTTGCATCTCCCCGCCTGAAAGCTGCGACGGATAGTGATGGACACGTTCACCCAGACCAACACGGGCCAGAAGGTCAAGTGCACGCTGTTCCACCTCAACCTTACCCAGAATCTCTGCAGGCAACATTGTATTTTCAAGTGCGGTTAACGTCTGCATCAGCAGAAAATTCTGGAAAACAAATCCCACTTTCTCGCCACGCAGCCGAGAGAGCTCGTTTTCACTGGCCTGGGTAATATCCTCATTCTGAATAAATACCTGCCCACTGGTTGGCCGATCCAATCCAGCCATGAGTCCCATCAAGGTCGACTTCCCGCTTCCAGAGGGGCCGGTAATCGCTACAAACTCCCCTGCTTCAACTTTCAAACTTACATTGTGGAGAACCGTAAGCGGCGACACGCTGCCATAGCTGCGAGTAAGATGTTTAACTTCAATCACGGACGGGCTCCTGGTATTTCTGCGGCGGATTCTTGCCTGACGGTTTTGCTGAGTAATTCTATTTTGTCTGTCATGAGCCCATCTACGCCGGCCGCTTTCCAGCGGAGCATTTGTTCTGGATCGTTAATGGTCCAGAGATGGATCTTTATTCCCTGCGCGTGCGCAGTATCGATCAAGTATTGATTAAAAATCCAGCCGGCTCCAATAGGAGGAATCGCAAGTGCATTGAACTTTGGTTCCGATGTCCCGGATAACCGTAGTTTGGCGCGAAGAATCCAGCCCAAAGCCTCCCCGAAGGAAGCTGCTCGAGCAACGTCGGGTGCGAGGCGCGCAACCTCATCTAGCGGAGCTTGCGCGGTAGAAGCAATCACTACACGATCTCGCATTTTGTATCTATCAATCGCTTCGAGCAGCTTTCCTGGTGCTCTGGGATCTTCTGTTTTAATTTCAATGTAGAACCTTTCTTTCCCGAGAACCTGGAAAAACTCCGATAACTCGCTGACCTTGATTCCTTTCCCGCGAAACGGGAAGGTTCCCGCCTCTTCTACGCGATAGCCAGCATCAAGTTTACGAATCTCTTCAAAGGTAAGACCCGCTATGGTTCCCGTTCCATCCGTAGTTCTGTCGACTTTGGAATCGTGCATAACGACCAGGTGTCCGTCTTTTGTTACATGAACGTCCATTTCAAGAATGTCGATCGATCCGCTCTGAACTGATTTCTGACAGGCAAACACTGTAGCTTCAGGCTGCTGACCGCAACGGTGTCCGATTCGCAGATGCGGCCGCGTAAACACTGGTTTTTCAGCAACCATTGGCGCCGGAAGCACCACGAGTGCCGCATAGAACGAAACAAATATTGCAAGGCCTACAGCTTTTTTCATTTGAGTGCTTGATTCTCCTGAAGAATGTGCATCAGGGTTTCAATCCCCTGGCTGATCCTGCGATAACAAAAATAGAAATCTCTTGAAGCGACCAGCTCAGGAACCGGAATTACCTTCATTTTGCGTGAAACCGCAAGCCGCGAAAGGAACCCCACCCCAAGACCCTCTTCTACTCCCTTTACAACAGACTCAATACTTCTCAGTTCCATAACAATCCTGGGCCGGAAGGCAGCACCCAGGGACCTGATTTGATGTTCCACGCTCTGTCGCATAGCCGCCGCCGGATGATACATCAGAAACTGCACCTCTTCCAGGGATTTAAGCGAAACCCGCCGCTTGCGGGCAAAAGGATGAGCGTTGCTGATCACAGGCAAGATCTGATCCGTAAAGAAGAAACGCCGCTGAATATCCCCCTCCGGAAACGATCCGGAAAGGACTCCCAGATCAGCCTGGCCGCTACGCACGGACTCAGCTGTCTGAAATGCATCGCCCTCAACGACTCTAAGCGAAACATCCGGATGACCACGTAAAATACGTCGCATAGCCTTTGGAAGCACGAAAGCAGCAATGGTTCCTCCTGTGGCAATAGTGTAACTGCCCTGTAGGCCCGGTGTAGTCTTCATGCTCTCGCTTATTTCTCGCAGAACATGCTCGAGTTCCAGGGCATGACCCAGGAATCGCTCTCCATCAGAACTGATGTGAGCACCAGTGGGGCCGCGCCAAAAAAGCTTCTTACCCAATTCACGTTCAAGCAAAGCCATCTGTTGCGACAGGGCCGGTTGCGTTAACCCAAGATTTCCCGCAGCGCGTAAGAATGATCCCTGCCTGTGGATTTCAAGGAAGTAGCGAATCTGACGGAAGTCCATTTTTATATAAGTATTCCTTATATCATGTATGCCTACTATTTATTTTGTGAATATTCCAACCTGTGCTATACTTCAAGGACTTACAGGGGACAGGCGCCCCGGAGGATATATGGGAAGGACACTATACGACAAGGTATTTGAAACGCATTCGGTTCAGACTCTTGCAGAAGGACAGACGCAGCTATTCATTGATTTGCATCTATTGCACGAAGCTACGAGTGCTCCTGCCTTTGCAATGCTCAAAGAAAGAAATTTACCCGTCATGGCTCCGCATCGCACATTTGCAACCGTGGATCATATAATTCCGACGGACAACCTTACCAGGCCATACCCGGATGAGGAAGCGGAGGAAATGTTTAAAGCACTCGAACGCAACACTGCAGAAACCGGGATACGATTCTTTTCTCCTACAAAAGGAGAGCACGGAATCGTTCACGTAATTGGACCGGAATATGGCCTGACACAACCAGGAATGACTATCTGCTGCGGCGATTCGCATACTTCAACGCATGGGGCATTTGGCGCAATAGCATTTGGAATTGGAACTTCCCAGGTGCGTGATGTGATGGCAACTCAGTCTCTCGTTTCAAAGCGACTCAAAGTTCGCAGAATTGAGATCAATGGAGTTACAGCACCTGGTGTAACTGCAAAGGATGTCATCCTGCACGTAATCGCAAGACTCGGCGTAAACGGAGGCGTGGGGTTCGCCTATGAATTTTCCGGATCGACCATCGAAGGCATGTCCATGGAAGAACGCATGACCGTTTGCAACATGTCGATCGAGGCCGGGGCCAGAGTTGGCTACATAAATCCTGATCAGAAGACGTACGACTATTTGCGAGGTAGACGTTATACGCCTTCTGATTTGGATTCAGCGATTAAGACCTGGGAGAATTTCAAATCCGATCCAGACGCAGCATACGCGGATACTGTAAAGTTTGACGCAGCGTCCATTCAACCAATGGTTAGCTGGGGCGTGAATCCTGGTCAGAGTATCTCTGTGGATGGCACAATTCCTGAAGACGACGCATCGGCTGACGCGCGAGAGTTCATGGGGTTTCGGGGCGGTCAACAGGTGCTCGGCACCAGGATCGACCGGGCATTCATTGGCTCCTGTACAAACGGCCGCTTAAGCGATCTCAAAGCGGTTGCCACGTTTCTTTCAGAGCGCGGGGGACATGTTGCGCAACACGTTAAAGCAATTGTAGTGCCGGGATCGCAACGCGTGCTAGAAGAAGCGGTAGAACTCGGCCTCGACAAAATTTTCAGAGATGCCGGTTTTGAATTCAGACAACCAGGATGCTCAATGTGCCTGGCAATGAATCCAGACAAACTCGTTGGAAATGAAGTTTGCGCTTCCACATCCAATCGAAATTTCAAAGGCAGACAGGGATCACCCACGGGAAGGACCCTCTTGATGTCACCTGTCATGGTGGCTGCCGCAGCTCTGGCCGGTCACGTAAACGATGCACGCATAAATGAGGTAACACAATGAATTCAAGCTCGATCAAACAAATGCAGGGAAGCATAATCCCTTACAGCGGAAACGATATAGACACAGACAGGATACTTCCTGCGCGTTTCATGAAGCGCCTAACGTTCGAAGGGCTCGAAAAAGGTCTTTTCATTGATGAGCGTCAGGCCTTTGCCCGGGAGAAAAAGTTACATGTGTTCGATGATGTGCGATTTGCAAGAGCGAGTATCCTGATTGTCAATCAAAACTTTGGTTGCGGTTCCTCGCGCGAACATGCTCCCCAATCGCTTCGGCGTCACGGAGTACAATGCATCATCGGCGAATCGTTTGGAGAAATCTTTGCAAGTAATTGCATGACAATTGGCTTGCCGGTTCTGCGGGCGAATCATCAAACTATTGCCCGCTTGCAAGATCTGGCAAATTCAAAACCTGAAGCGCAGAGCGTGGTAGATCTTGCGGCTCGCAGCATCCAGTTTGAATCGGAAGCATTTGATCTGCAAATGGACGAAGGTGCGCGCGTAATGTTCCTGGAAGGGAGATGGGATTCAGTGGCAGAAATGCTCGTAGCCAGAAATAGAATCACAGAACTCGATACAACGCTTCCGAGTTTTATAGCGGAGGCAAAGAATGTTGCTCAAGCAAAATAACGAATCTTCGGCCTGTGCAGGCGAATCCAACCAAACCTGGAATTCTTCCCTGTACGATAGTTCGCACAATTTCGTTTCTAAACTTGGAGCGCCTCTCCTTTCTCTCCTGGCCCCGGGCGGGACGGAATCCATTCTGGATTTAGGCTGTGGTACGGGTGATCTAACATTTGAGATCGCAACGAAAGCCAAACGGGTTATAGGCGTTGATCAATCCCTTGCGATGATTGAAGCCGCAAAACGGAAGTACCCACAAATAGAGTTTAGCTGCGTTGATGCGCTCGATCTGGATTTTGAAGCATCCCTGGATGCGGTCTTTTCAAATGCTGTATTGCATTGGATACAGGACCAGAAGAAATTATCGAATATCCTCTTCAGAGCCTTGAAGCCAGGAGGAAGACTGGTAGTTGAATTCGGAGGCAAAGGAAATAATCAATCGACGCTCGATGCGCTTCGCTCTGTTCTGAGAGAAAATCGGTATTTTGAAAACGCGAATATTGACTTCTGGTTCTATCCGTCGATTGGCGAATATGCAAGCATCCTCGAAGAATCCGGCTTTCTTGTATCCCGCTGCGAACATTTTGACAGACCCACAAGACTATCCGGAGTTGATGGAATGAAAGACTGGTTTCGCATGTTTGGAGAAAATTTCTTTGTTAATATCCCGGAAGCGGAAAAAGAACGTATGCTCGATCAGATTCAAGATCGTCTGAGACCACAACAATATTGCGAAGACGCATGGTTTGCGGATTACAAGCGGATTCGAGTTGTTGCGAGCAAACCGCGAGGGAGCATCTAATGGACACAGTCTATCTCATTCTTGCGGGAATCGTATCTGGAATCCTGGCCGGGCTTCTTGGTGTAGGCGGAGGAGCGTTGCTCGTTCCTGTGCTCGTAATCCTTGGACGGACGCCACATCTTGCAATTGGAACCAGTTCGCTCGCAATGGTAGTTACTTCAATCTCTGGAAGTTATCAAAACTGGCGCTCAGGCGGACTCGATAAGGCACGCGTGCTTCCCCTCGGAATATTTGCAGTAATTGGTGCACAGATTGGACCGATCATTGCAAATCTGCTTGAACCGCGTGCCCTTGAAGTTGCGTTCGCTTGCTTACTGCTCTTCTCTTTGTATTTAACATATCTCAGACGAAAACTCGCGTGGATTGGCGGGCGCGCAAATGGGAACCAGATTCCTGCCAAAGCTCCCGGAGAGAGTAATCGTTGTTCTGTTTGTCACGCTCAGCCTGTCCCTGGCCGTAATTCTACTTCTGGGCCTCCGACGTTGAGCCGCTAATCGCCGCGTAGATCACCCACCGGTGGACGCCGATCTGCTGTGGGTGAGAATTTCTTCCTGGAAATAAAATGCTGAATTTCTGGGACTAGTTCGGCGAACTTCACGTACATCTCATCGTGCGTCATTTGAATGTAAATGCAATCGTCTGCCTTCTGTCCAAAAGCAGTTGGACTAAAATCGAACGGACCCATTGCGTTGGCTTCGTTTGCAAAATACCGCAAAAGCGACGTAGGTCTAGACTCAACCAGTAAACCAACACGTATGCCGTCTAACGTCATTGCGGGATATGAAGCCTTTGCCAGATCAAATACCGGTAGACCGTAAACAATTCGCGTTGGAATCGAAAGATTCTCCGCGGCAAGCCGAGGGGCGCGTTCCTGGTAGGGGCTGCGGTCATAAATAATTCCCCGTAGATTCTGGATCGAGTGAGTTTCCAGATAGGGATTGAGCGTCCACGCTCCAGCAATGAATGCAAAAACGTACAGCTCATTGTACTCGCGAAGAGCATGAGCATCTATGAACTCTCCCAACCGATCTTGCGAGGCTTTGAGTCCATCCCGGTCCACATAATCGGCCACAAAGAGATCTACCCCATTGGCTTTGAAAATGCTAACAGTCGCGCGCATCGCCGATTCGCCATTGCCATTATACCCAAACCCAGGCAGAACCAGGAGAGCTGCCTCCTTGCGATTTGCCTGCGTGGGAAGTATGGATCTATTACATGAAACCAGAAAAAAAATCGTGCATATAACTAGAATGCGAGGTAACATAAGTCGATTATACTTCGCGGATTTTTCTCGACAATTAGGATTCAACATGAAATAAAAACGGATGCCCAGCGTTTACCAGCTCAAACCTGCGTTTCAAAATCTACTTCGACCAATTACAAAGGGTCTAGCAAGAATCGGAGTTAGTGCCAACCAGGTCACCGTCGCAGCTGTGCTGATTTCGGGAACCGCGGCAGGGTTGATTGTTTTTCATTCACCTGCAATCTGGACTTTCTTCCTGGTTCCTGGCGTCCTTTTTCTGCGAATGGCATTGAATGCTATCGACGGAATGCTGGCACGCGAACACAACATGAAGACCGGGCTTGGCACATTCCTAAACGAGCTGGGTGACGTCTTTTCAGATAGTATGCTTTACTTAGCATTTGCCTGGTTTCCTGGAATTCCAATCTGGCCACTGTTTGGAGTCGTGTTGTTATCTGTAATTTCGGAAATGACAGGTGTAGTAGCAATTCAGGCAGGAGCAGATCGTCGCTATGACGGCCCAATGGGTAAGAGCGATCGTGCAGTACTGTTTGGCGGAATTGCTCTAGCACTTGGTTTTGGAATTCCAACTGGGCCATGGCAACTGTGGGTCTTAATTGGATCGAATCTGCTTCTACTTGTGACCATCGTCAATCGAGTCCATCGAGCTTTAAAGCAAGCATGAAATATTTACACGTTAAGCCCAATGTCCTCTACGGATTCGGTGGTGTATTCGCTCTGCTACTGATAGCCACAGCAATCGTAATCGCTCTGCGTCTGATCAACAGAGGCAAAGATTACACTGAGCTAACGCTACGTATTAAGAGCTGGTGGGCCATGATAGCCCTCTTGTTCCTGGCATTGGCAACCAATGAGACAATTACGCTTATCTTTTTTGCCACCGTGAGTTTTCTTGCTCTAAAAGAATTTCTCTCGCTTATTCCTACACGTCGTGCTGATAGGCGCGTACTGCTGGTTGCTTTTCTGTGCATTCCAATCCAGTATCTGCTCGTTTACATATCTTGGTACGGCGTGTTTATTATTTTGATTCCTGTTTACGCGTTTCTATTTCTTCCACTCTGCATGGTTACCATTGGTGAAACACAGGGATTCTTGCGGGCCGTTGGAACCTTGCACTGGGGACTGATGACGACCGTATTCTGCGTGAGTCATGGAGCCTATCTGCTTGCCCTTCCGGAAGAAGGAAATCCGGTTGGAGGCGGAGTGGGCCTTGTGCTATTTTTGCTTTTCCTAACTCAGTTAAACGATGTTGCACAGTTCATCTGGGGCAAGGCCCTGGGTCGCCACAAAATCACTCCGCGCGTCAGCCCAAATAAAACGTGGGAAGGATTCCTGGGCGGCGTTGCAACTACTACGGGTGCCGCCTGGCTGATTGCACCGTATCTTACGCCAATTCCACATCCTTACTCGCTAGCATTTGGCGCAGCTATTGGAGTGGCCGGATTCTTTGGCGATGTTACGATTTCCGCTCTCAAACGCGATCTACAAGTAAAAGACAGCGGTGATTTACTTCCGGGGCACGGCGGAATTCTCGATAGAATCGATAGCCTGCTATTTACAGCACCGCTGTTCTTTCATCTGGTTTACTGGCGATACTACTGATAGACAAACAGCATGATTCAAACAATCGCACGATTCGTCTTTTTTAATTTTGTAATCCGGCCGGTGGTCCATATTTATCTGGGCGTGCGAATCAAACATCGCGACCGTCTGCCTGTAAAGGGACCGGCTATCATCGCTGCCAATCACAACTCGCACCTGGATGCTATGGTTTTACTTACTATTTTTGGGCGGCGAATTTCACGAAAGCTCAGACCAGTTGCTGCCGCAGATTACTTCTTGCGGAATCGGGTTTTGGCCTGGTTTGCTCTAAAAGTTATCGGGATCATTCCTCTCTCCAGAAACGTTCGTGCAGGCTCAACCGATCCGCTTGAATTGTGCCATCAGGCTTTAAAGAACCGCGACATTCTGATTATCTTTCCTGAGGGCTCACGCGGTGAGGCAGAACGCCTTTCGCGCTTCAAGAGTGGGATTGCACATCTTGCAAAGAAGCATCCCTACGTTCCGGTGATTCCAGTTTTTCTGCACGGACTCGGCAAGGCTCTACCCAAGGGAGAATTTTTGATCGTTCCATTCTATGTAGATGTAGTAGTGGGCGAACCTATTTTTGGTGAAACATTTCCAGATAAAAACAATTTTATGGACGCACTTGAAAAAGGAATGAGCGAACTTGCAACCGAGATCAAAGTTCCAGAATGGGATTAGAGTCTACTCGACGAGCATTCGCTGGGCTTACGCTTACTTCTTTTCACGTCCCTTAGCCGGATTCTGTGGGCTTCCATAGAACGGAGTCTCAAGGAAATTTTCATCTCCGCGTAAACAATCGAGAAAGTCTCCTTTCTTTTCCGTGCGCTGAAGATTGAAGAAAGCGCCCCAGGCCAGCGTTGGAAAAATTCGTGCGAGTGGTTTTGCGAGAAATGGAGGCAGCGGATAGAAGTTTGATCCACGAAATGCAGTGAGCTTGAAGAATCCGCCTTGTTCTGCAAATTTCTTGAAATCGGGCTTAGTAAATCCGCGCACATGCGCGCTCAGACTCTGTTGGGCTGTGGGTTGCTCCCCAAACAACAGCAGGAGTCGATTGTGAAAGCTTGCCAGATTTGGAACTCCAACGAGGAAACGACCGCCCGGTTTTACCAGTCGTGCAGCCTCTGCCATTATCCAGAAAATTTCCTTAGTATGCTCTAGAACCTGATTGGAAACAAGTATGTCGACGGAAGAATTCTTCCCGGGAAAGACATCACGCTCAAGGTCTACGGCATACGTTGTGATTCCCAGCGACTTACATTCCTTTTGATAATCAATAAAGTTCTCAATCCCTTCCAGTTTCCATTTGATTGAAGGCTGAATCGCGACCGCTGCATTCTTTATATTGACAATGTCCGTTCCGTGGCCACATCCAATGTCATAAACAGAAACAGCTGAAGATGATTTCCCTTTGAAAAGCGCGACTGCGTGTTCAGAACCCCAATCTTTCAGAATGTCGCGGCCATAGTTCAAGTATTCAGTGCCCTTTTTTAGATTTACAAAGAAACGACGAAGACCTGACATACATCGCATAACTGCGCGACGCAGAGCGCCGTCAAATTGAATCCATGGACATCAAAGGGAAAAACGTTCTAATCACTGGAGCCTCCAGTGGAATCGGTGCTGCTGCTGCAATCGAAGCTGCAAGCCGGGGTGCCTTTCCTATCCTTGTGGCCAGACGCAGGAACGAACTGGAGCGCATTGCAGCAATGATCCAGAATAACACAGGCAGGCTTCCGCTCTTCCAAAATTGCGACATCACTGAAAAATCAGATCGCTCAGCTCTGATTGAATGGCTTGAAAAGGAAATCGAATCGCTGCCGCTTCTGATCAATAATGCTGGAATCACAGCCCATGGCAGATTTGACAAAACCAGACCAGAAGTACTCGAACGCACAATGCAGGTAAATTTCTTTGCTCCCGTTTTTCTAACGCAGGAAATCTTACCGCTCATGCGAAAGGCTGAAGGCAAAAAGAAAATCGTACTGGTTTCAACCCCGTCTGCATTGCATGGAGTCCCTGGACGATTTGCCTATAGTGCGAGTAAAGCCGCCGGTCATGCCTGGATTGAGACCATTCGAATTGAGCTCAAAGAAGAAGGTTTTGACACCTTGCTCTTCTGCCCCGGCTATACTACCACAGCGCTCCGTACCAGTGGGCTGGCTGGAGACGGGTCCACCCTGGAAGAAGAACAGGCCAGTGGCGCCCGCACACCAGAAGATGTTGCGAAATTGCTACTCACCAGTGTGCGCAAAGATGATCGGATATCGTTCACAAACGCAGCCGGCCGGTATCTGTACTACATGCGCACGATGGCGCCCGGGACTCTGGAAAATGCGCTTGGAAAAAAACTAAAAAAAGACTTTCAAAAGTAAAGTACACCTGTCTTTTTTCCATCGCAGATGCAGCCTTTTATCCCGCCCGCTTTTAACCTCCCCATTGCCTGGGCTGTGGACTTCACTTTACCACTTTTGCTCAAGCAAGTTCAGAATCTTGACGGAGTAGTAATCAAACCAGACGATGTGAAGCTACTTCGCAGTGTTCGTAATGATCGTTTACTCTACTTCAGCAATCACCCTACAAACTCTGAACCTCCAGTTGCCTATCATGTTGCAAAAACCATGGGCACGCGTTTCAACTTCATGGCCGCACGTCAGATTTTCGATTGGGGCGGGGGAGTTGTGGGTCGACTCATTCAAAGCATTGGAGCGTTTTCAATTCTTGCAGGTGCCGCAGATCGAGAATCGATTAAAACAGCACGCGCATTGCTCAGCCGGGAGCGCGGCAAGCTCGTAGTATTTCCGGAAGGGGAACCAACCAGCGGCGAAAACGACAATCTCCTTCCTTTTCAACCAGGAATTGCCCAGCTTGGAATCTGGGCTCTGGAAGACGCAAGAAAGACTGATCCAACTGCAGACATCACAATACTACCAACGTTCGTAAAATATGTAATGACTGGAACTGACGCACATCTTCGCGCTGATCTTCATAATTCAATTAAACAGATTGAATCAAAACTTGGAATTGATCCTGGAAATCGAAATCTACTCAGGCGATTCCTGGCTGCAGGTAGAGTCATGCTTGAGCAAGCGGAGAAGGATTATCAGGTTCCAACTGCATCTGAAAAGGATTATGACTATCGCGTTGGCCGCGTGCGTCATATGATTCTGGACAATGTTGCCGAGCGCCTGGGCTTAACTTCGTATGATCGCAAGAGCGACGCAATTGTCAAACTCCGGCATCTACTTGCTGTTATTGAAATGATATCAGTAAAATTCCCGGATCCACGGCTTCCCAATCCATCACCTTCTGACCTGACCTGGGCCCAGCGTGAATGCCAGAAGGCGTATGATTTCATTGTAATCAAGCCAGAGTATCTATTGTCCAGACCTACTCCTGAACGATTCTATGAATGGGTTGCGCGACTCGAAACGTTTGTATTTGGAACAACCAATCCGCGCGCTCGGATCGCTCATGTGTTTTTTGCAAGCCCGTTCAAACTGAGCGAATATTACGTGGACTATAAGAAAGAGAAAAAGGTTACAGTGGAACGACTCACTGCAAGACTTAGGAGCGACACTCAGGCACTACTAGATCATGCCCTTCCCCTCACTGAACCGCTGGTGCGCCCTTACGATATTGGTGATACGCCCTGATTGATTTAAAGTGCCCCGTTAAGGTGCCCCATGCGCATTGAAGCATCTGATCCGATCTTTGCGCAATATCCACTCCATACAATCAGTAAGTACTACTTAGCAAATAGAATCCGAGAATACACTCTATATTCAGAGCGGAACGCGAAGGGCCCCGTTGCGGCTGCACCCGCAAGCGTGCTCATCCAGGACAGAAATACATTTGTCAAAACGCATCTGAGTATACGCTCGCTTGAAATTCGTGCCGGAAAGCTGATCGTACTTTGTGGCGTGAATCACGATGAAAAATCCTGGGATGGAGAGAATCTTGGCGCGCTTCTAGTAGAAGGCGAAAATCGAATTGCAATTGCCCAGAATGATCCCTCCATTTTGACGCAGTTCCCCATTCCCGCAGGCCTTTTTAATTATGGAATGGTGGCAGGCAAATTTGAAGCAACGTACAGCGAAAACTTTGGCCACGGGGAACATACGCAGTATTTCATCTATTGGATTGGAACCCCTTTTGGAATTTTTAGTCCTGCAAGCTTCCTTGGAGTTGAGGGATTGGATCGGACGCTTTCGCAGGAGATTTTTGACGAGTTGAATCGCGCGCGTATCCTCCGCAAGAATGGGCAACTGGTCGATCCAGAAAAACTGAAAAAACACGAATTCTCAGCCCGGCTCAGGCTCAGCCAGGCGGAGCAAGTTCGCAAAATGATTCTTGAGCCGGCCAGGTTGCAAGAAGCGCAACACCGATTCAATCAGATCTTAAAAACAGAAAGAGCTGCCATTTTGCGTGACCTTGCTGTAGCTGACCTCGAAATAAATGAACATACTCTCTCGGGCTATGTGACGTCTCTTTCGCCTGAAGAATCACAGCAATTGTTTTCATTCTATGTGGCCCGGATTGTTGCAGGATTTGTAAACGATCAAGTTGTGCGCAACCGTGGAATTTTGATGGAAAACCTGAAGAAGGAAGCGCTATTGCTGCTCTATGAACCTATAGAAATATCTTCTCACTTCTTTGAAAATCTAACCTCATTCGTTCTTGAACGGAAGCCAGGATATTCAGTCTATATTGCACTGGCGTACAGAAAAGCTCCCATGCGCAGACGGGAAAACTACCTGCACCCATATGTGGAAGCACTGCGAGACCTTGAAAACAAACGATATCTTGACAGTGCATACGCTCCGGAAGAGAATCCGGACATGATGTAAATGAGGCTCCTCGACCAGCCGCTTTCTGCCAGCTCTTGGCCGGAAGCCAGGACACAAAAAAGCCGCCCATTTCGGAGCGGCTTTTAGAATCAACGTTAGCCGATTTTACGGAGTAGTTGGCTGTCCTGCCGGAGCATTCTGGAACGGAGCTGCCGGACCTGGGGACTTTGTGCAATCCACAAGTTGTGAATACGCCTGAGGATTTCTTGCATTGTCTTTGATCAGCTTCAACAGGTGGTTTTTGCGTTCGCAATCGCCCTTGTCAAAGTCAAGCTGTGCACCGTCAAAGTGAACTTCAAAGATGTCAGTCAAGACACGCAGTTCATCAAAGAACACATAGACTGTTTCAAGCAGTTCACATCTTGCGGAATGCTCTTAGGAATGGTTATGCTGAGTGGTCTCCAACCAACAAAGTTGATTGAGCCAAATTTCAGAATGTGCGTTGCACCTTTCCAGTCTTCAAACCAGCCTTCAAGATCGTACTCGTTTCCACGACCCATTACCCAGACAGATACCTGGTGAACTTCACCAGGAAGTTCAATCCCATAAAGGCAATCGATTACAAGTGCGCGGCCGCTTGCAATGCTTGAAAGGGCCGGATCTTTGTAGCAGGAACGTGATTTGTAATCACCGGTAACCGCATACTCGCTCAGGAATGGTCTTGGGCGTTCAACTACATACTGATCCACATGCGGCGGACGAATGCTTACTACGTTATTGCCAGGAAAGGTAAACCCAAACTTAATTCCAAGAACGCGCGCTTCAGGATAGTTCAAGTTTTCACGAACGTCCTGTGGTGTTCCCTTGATCAGCTTTACTTCACGCTCGGCTTGCAGCGTGGCAGCATTCGGTTGGTATACGCCATCTTTGCTGGTAGTGTCTTTATCTGTAGAGAGTTCCCATCCATAGCCGCCTTTAGAATAATCTCTATCCCAGCTTTCTACGGTGATGGAGCGCAGTTCCTTTGAAGAAACGTCGCTACCTACAGCTGTCTTTACATCGGCGCGGACATAGCCCGTAGCCAGACCCAGACCGATTGCTGCAACGGTGCCCAGTGTAACCGACAGTACTGTCGAGTTCACCTTGATCTTACGAAAATATTTCATAGCCTTCTCCAGAATCATAGCCCCACCTCACCAATTATCCTTAACTTCAGATCCAGGATAAGAGTTTTCGCTCTTGTCCACCATGGCCTTGAGACCATCTACATAGAAGTAGAATTGTCCAGGGACTTCATGAACGTCACTCGTAACGAACAGACTTACAAAATGCAGGTTCTTGTCCAGGAGCGCATAACGTGAACTCTGTGGAAGCCAACCAGGAACTGTAAGAGAAAGCTTTCTCCATCCAAAGAAGTCAAGACGACCCAGCGGAAGTTTGTGAATAGTCCCGCGATAGTCACGGAGCTTAATAGACATGGTATGACGGAACTTGCGACCAAGCACCCAAACGGAGAACTGACGCGCCTTTCCTTTAACCACATATTCATGTGGAGGACTCACTTCTACGCGATCAAATCCGCGATCGTTGAAGTAAGTTTTCACGCCAAGAACGTGGTTCGGATTGTCTGGATTATTCTGAACATTCAAAGCTTCTCCTTCTGGAGGTCTCGATTGTTCATCATCCGCTGCGCGAATCTCGCCGCGTTGCACAACTTTAAGTGTTGCTGTTTCCCCAAGCGGCGTAGTGGCGCGCGCTCTCCAATCCTCTGACTCTTCAAAGTCGTCGAGGTTGAGCAATTCAAGCCCACCGGTCGCACCCGGAGCCACTTCAGCTGCGGTTGCCGGCTGGCCTGCAGGTTGTCCCGCTGGTTGACCAGCAGGCTGTCCGGCCGGTTGGGCCTGCGCCCAGAGGCTTCCTGATATCATAATAGAAACGAATAAGATAGCGGCCTTCTTAACATCCATGTCCTGTCTCCTGCGTGTCGGCGTACACCGAACCATTAGAAAGTATCGGTCCATTGAAAAAGAAACTTTTATGGTAGAGTGAAGAATCGCGGTTTTTTCTCTGTCCAGTCCAGATTTTTTCAGTTCCGAAAGGGGATTTTGGGTCAAAACCCTCCTCCCTTTCCATTTCTAGTATCGACGCCGGAGGAACCTGTATTGAGAAGCTCATTTATTCTTGAGGGCAAACGTTTGCCAGTTGGTAGTTTTTTGGGATCTTTGAAGGGATTCTCATCCGTGGAGCTGGGTGTGCTGGCCGTAAAGGCCACCCTTTCTGCGGCTGGAGTTCAACCAGATCGAATTCAGGGGCTAATTGCCGGGAATGTTGTCCCGTCCGGACCAGAATCGCTGTATCTGGCGCGACATATTGCACTAAAAGCGGGACTCCCAATCGAATCGTCCGCATTGAACGTAAATCGTCTCTGTGGAAGCGGAATGGAAGCAGTTGCGCAAGCCGCCTTCTTGATCGATCAAGGATCGGACCTGGCAATAGGATGTGGAACAGAAAGTATGAGTCAGGCACCCTACCTGGCCTCAGGAATGCGCACTGGCATTCGCTACGGCGATGGTAAGATGGTCGACCTGCTGTCCAATGCCCTGACCGATCCGATGATCAACCAGGCTATGGGACGCACAGCTGAGACGCTGGCACAGGACTTTTCTATTAGTAGAGAGGAACAGGACAGGTGGGCCCTGAATTCTCAGACGCGCGCAGAGGAAGCACGCGAACAAGGCCGACTAACGGATGAAATTGTACCGGTTGAAGTGCGCGAAGGCAAAGAAACCAGAACCTTCGCGCACGATGAATTCGTGCGGGGTAAAGCTGCTGGATCAAAGCTCGCAAATCTTTCCCCTGCCTTCCTTGAAGGCGGAACTGTGACTGCCGGAAACGCTTCAGGAATCAACGATGGCGCATCGGCCATCCTTGTTTGCTCTGAAGAATATCTGAATCATTCAGGCAAGAAACCGTTGGCTAAGATACTTGGGTTTGCGTCGCGCGGTTGTGCACCCGATCGAATGGGTCTCGGACCAGTAAATGCAGTTCCAGCCGCACTGGACATGGCAAAACTAACGTTAGCAGACATTGGTCTCTGGGAAATAAATGAAGCGTTCGCCGCCCAATTTCTGGCAGTACAGAAATCTCTTAAACTGGATACTGAGATTACCAACGTAAACGGCGGAGCAATAGCGATCGGCCACCCATTGGGCGCATCGGGGAATCGTGTACTCTTGACTCTTGTAAGAGAAATGGTCCGACGCAAAGTAAAATACGGATGCGCTTCGCTCTGCATTGGCGGTGGTCAGGGAATTGCGATGGTAGTAGAAAACATGGCCGGCTGAGGTGGGGAAAATGCGACAATGCCTCATCCTTGTCCTGCTGATTTTTGTCCAGACCTGTACTGTCTACACGTTCGAACGGACGTATCGAGAAACACCCATGGTGCAGGAAGTGATTGATCGGGAGGAGAACACCGCGGTCGCGTTTGTCTTTCTTGCGGAGAAAGACCTGGAATACAGCACCAAGGGGTTCATACCTCTGGCTAAAGCCACGGTGTTAGGTGGGTTTCTGGGAACATTTCCATTTCCGCTCGATTTTCGTTGGGCAAGGACGCCTGCAATTTCTGAAAAATGGGGAGATCCCATAGACGGGACGTTTGATCGGGAATTCGCGGATCGAATCAACCGCGAATTAAACTCAGAGACAATTGTTCCTCAAGGCAGGCCAACTATGAAGGATCTGCTCAATGCAACCAGGAACGCCGGGAAAAAATACACGTATGTAGTCGTTTACAATCACTACAAAGAAATCACCTATGAGGCTGGAATCATAGGTCAGCTAGATCGGAATAAATCCAACCCGAACTCCATGGACATGCCTATATACTCCTGGGGCCACGTGAAAGGTTTCATTCCAATGATGAGCCGGATGCTCGTTTCAGCCGATGGCGCAAGTGTCCTCGTTCACAAACAACGTCTCTCGGAAACCTACTACATGCTATTGCTCTCGAATGGGTGGGATCAGGGATTCAAGATTGCCGGACCGCAATACGAAGGGATCAAAGCCTACCTGGGTAAAGTGGCCGCAAGTGATAAACTCGAAGCCATGGATCGCGCCGCAGAGTATCTAATGCAAACGGATTTTGTTGGCGGAGATGGAAGTTATTGATAGAAGCAATTCTGGTTTTCTGGGACCAACACGCTGTATCGTAAATTTTCGGCACAGTCTGTTCCACGTTATCTTGACAAACTTCGCACACCATGCGCGAGCTGACCGCCTATGAAGAAGATTCTGCTAACTATACTCGCCGTGGCTGTCCTTTTGATTTCTGGATTGGCGGGCTATACAAAGATCGCACTGCCCAACGTTGGTGCAGCACCGGAAATCAATGTTGAGCGCACTCCCGAGCGCGTTGCGCGAGGCGAATATCTGGCTAATAACGTAGCTGTTTGTATGGATTGCCATTCTTCGCGCGATTGGAATTATTTTGCCGGGCCACCGATTCCTGGAACACTGGGTAAAGGCGGGGAACGCTTTGATCAGATGTTTGGATTTCCCGGTGTTTACTATTCAAAGAATATCACTCCAGCCGGAATCAGCAAATGGACTGATGGTGAACTCTTTCGTTTGATAACGACAGGTGTAAAGAAAGACGGATCTGCAATTTTTCCAGTAATGCCCTTTCCCTATTATGCGCGAATGGATGAGGAGGATATCAAGAGTATCATTGCTTATATACGCACACTTCCTACCATAGAAAACCAGGTGGCAGCTTCAAAATCAGACTTTCCAATGAACTTCATCATAAACACAATCCCTAAGAAAGCAACACCTGGAAAAAAACCGGACCCGGCTGAGACGGTAAAATACGGTGAATATCTCACCAATGCAGCTGCATGCATGGAATGCCACACTCCGGTTAATAATGGCCAGGTGATCCCGGACCTTGCTTTCTCCGGCGGTCGTGAATTTCCCTTCCCGTCAGGCGATATTGTTCGGTCCAGGAACATTACTCCTGACCAGGAAACCGGCATAGGAGACATGTCGCGCCCTGCGTTTGTGAATTTGTTCAAGCAAAAGAAAGCAGCCGCCAGGAAACCCGCAGAACCTGGCCTGAATACAATGATGCCATGGAGCATGTATGCAGGAATGAGCGACAGGGACCTTGGTGCAATTTACGACTATTTGATGTCGGTTAAGCCGATTTCAAATCGCGTTGTAACCTTTCAACCGCACAAATAGGGAACCATTGGCCCGCTGCGGCTAAAAGATAAAGTCTGTCGAGATAAAGTTCGACGTTCTGTCATGTGCGATGTCGCTGATGATGCCTTTATTCAATTCGCTTTCCTTTGCAGCAAAAAGTGAGCGAATTGAAAATGCTCGAAGCGCATCCGTGACAGACAGCGTTCCCTCTGCCGATCCCTTCCTACCAGTAAACGGAAATACATCCGGACCGCGCTGGCATTGGCTGTTCAAGTTCACGCGTGAGACCTGGTTCATGAGTGGATCAACAAGCTGTGCAATGATAGCCGGATCTTTTCCGAAAATGCTGAGCTGCTGACCATAGTGCGAATTATACACATACTCAAGGGCCGTTTCAACATTTGAATACGGAACCACTGGAATCACCGGGCCAAATTGTTCTTCTTGATACACGCGCATATCAGGAGTAACCGGGAACAGCAAAGCAGGGAAAAACACGGTCTTAAAGAAAGTCCCTCCGTCCGGGTTCACTACTTTTGCGCCCCTGGTAATTGCATCCTGCACCAGACCATCCAGGTATTCAGCCTTATTCTTCACTGGCAACGGCGTGATCTTTGCGTCTTTGTCCCAGGGCATTCCAACCTTTAAGACTGAAATCCTGGCTGCCATCCGAGCAATGAAATCTGCCGCAATACTTTCATGCACAAATATTATTTTCAAAGCCGTGCACCTTTGCCCGTTATACGACAATGCTCCCAGTACGCATTCAGACACCGTAGTCTCAATATCAGCGTCAGGTAGAACGATGGCTGGATTTTTTGCACCCAGCCCCAGCACTGAACGAAGTTTATGCGGATGCGGATGTGCCTTCTTGAGCGAATCCGCCACGCGGGCTGAGCCAATAAAGGCAAGCACGTCGATTCGCCCCGTTTCCATCAATGGCGGAATTACTTCTTCACCAACCCCGTAGACTGTATTGATTACACCAGGCGGCAATGAATCGCGAAAGGCTTCTAGCAGCGGACGATACAGTAGAATTCCAAGCTTTGGTGGCTTGAACACACAGGTATTTCCCATTACCAGCGCGGGAATCAATGTTGCAAAGGTTTCGTTCAGCGGGTAATTGTAGGGTCCCATACATAGAACCACGCCCAGTGGAGCGCGACGAACCTGACCTATGATTCCCTGCTCGATCAGAAATCTGGACGATTGCCGATCAAGCTCCTTGAGCGCCTGCAAAGTATCACGGATGTAGTCAACCGTCCGATCGAACTCTTTCTCAGCATCTTCGCGGTTCTTTGCGATTTCCCACATAATGAATCGCACAACATCTGTGCGTTTTGCCTTCATGCGAACGGTGAAGTCTTCAATGTGCTTAATTCGCGCTGCAACGGACATCACGGGCCAGGCACCGCGTCCCAGGTTGTAAGCCTTCACCGCAGCATCCAGGGCGATAAGAGCCGTGTCCCGATTGTGCGCGGGAGCATGGCCGATGATCCACGGCGCATAGCCTGAATCACCTTTCACGCAGATAGGTGAAACGATTTCCTGAAAGGGTCCGCTCCACTGCCTGAGCTCGCCATTGATGAGATATTCGTTCTGTTGAACGGCTGCTGCAAAACGATCGAGTTCAGGAATCGAATCCTGAGCAACTGGAAAGGACGACTGGATTTGATCAATGAATGACATGCGCTGAAAGGACCAGACTGTATCGCTTGCACAAGCAAAATTGAAAACATGTTGCGCCCAGTGCGCGAATTTTCGCACGATACAATTACCGCGTGAAATCCGAGAATACTAGAGTTCTGGTCCTCGATGATGACTCAGATTACCTGATGCTCATCCAGAAATTCCTGGAAAAACGCAACTATTCTGTAAAAGCAATCTCAAGTTCCCAGCAACTCAAGGCCTCGCTTGCAGAGTTCAAACCAGAAGCCATCCT
>JAIOPQ010000068.1 GCA_021413825.1 Spirochaetia bacterium
ATTCTCGCGAATTACTGATGTAAGCGATTGCGATGGAATCCCTACGACGATTAGCTCTGTACCCCGAAGACATTCAGCCATATCCGGCGAGGACTTTATATTGTCTGGAAGCTTGAAACCTGGGAAATACTTAGTATTTTCATGCTGTTCACTGATGCCACGGGAAATGTCTTTATTTCTAGCCCAGATCCAAACGTCGAAATTCTTGTCCGCTAAAACGCAGGCCAACGCCGTTCCAAAACTACCCGAACCAAGTACCGTTGCTTTCATAGGGGGCGATCGTGCGAATCCCCGCCGGATGTTTCAACGATTTAAATTCAGGCCGATAAAAAATCGGGCAAGCCAATGCGCTTGATTGCTTTCTCCTTCAGGCCAATCCCACGCAAACAAAAGTGAATCAACTGGCCGAGCAGCTCTCGCTCAGACGATCCATACTGAACCGATACAGGCGCAAGCCTGGTCAGCCTGACCATCATGGGAAGGTGATGCACGAACCAGATACACGACAAATCCGGAATATCAGAATTCACAAGATCGCCCGATTTTCTGGCAGCAGCAAAGCACTGCTTCACGTACGGAAACCAGTGAATCAAATGTCGTTTAAAGAAGGCGCGAATGAATTTCCCATCTTCAAGCAGGCTGTGCGTTTGAAGCCGCCGAAGCATTTCGCATTTGGCCCTGCCCCCAAATCCAAAGAAAACCTCATACACCAGAATAGAAACGGACAACACCAGTGCCTCGGTGCTGGGAGATCTCACGCCCAGCGTTTCACCGGCCACTTGCTCTGCCTCCAGACAAAGAAACTGCACATGCTCGTAAATCGCGTCTTTGTCTTTGAAGTATTTAAACAAAAGTGCCTCAGAAACACCCGAAGCTTTAGCAAGCTCACGCGTGGTAGTTCCGTGAAATCCTTTTTGAGCAAAAAGCAACATCGCCGCCTCTGCTATTCTCTGCCTCCGGTCCTCAGCCTTGAGTCGTACCTGCTTCTTTTTCTGGTCCGGCATTCGCTTCATACTTGACAAGTAAGTGAGCGCTTACTTACTTTGTCAAACGCTAAATCTCAATGCGTTTCCATGGAGGGTTTATGAAGGTTTTTGTAACGGGTGGAACTGGATTTCTGGGCGGGCGAGTGATCGCAAGACTCAAGAAGGAAGGGCATGAAATCACAGCACTTGCGCGTGGAGAATCGGGTGTTCGAACGCTCAAAGAAGCAGGGGCCACGACAGTCTCTGGAACATTTACAAATATTTCAGAATGGGAAAAATCGCTGCATGGAATGGATGCAATTGTCCATTGCGCCGCTCCGGTTGTTTTCTGGGGCAAGTGGAGCGATTTCAAACGGGATATGGTGCAGGCAACCGTAGACTTACACGCCGCTGGGGATCGCCAGGGTGTGAAACGATTCATTCATATTAGCTCTGAGAGTGTGCTCCAGGACAAAGGACCGTTACTCGACATTGATGAAACGCATCCGTACCCGACCGAGCCCAATTCAATCTACGGGCGAGCCAAGAAGGAGACTGAGATCGCTTTACTTGCACAGGATTCCAGCAGTATCCGAATCATTCTGCGACCTACGTTCATCTGGGGAAGGGGCGAGAAGGCACTGGATTCTATGATTGCTAAAATTCGCTCCGGGGAGTTCATGTGGATAGATCAAGGGCGCGAAACGATTGAAATGGTGCACGTTGAGAATGTAGTTGAGGCTATCGTTCTTGCATTGAGCAAGGGATCAGACAAGGACATTTATTTTGTGACCGATGATAATCCAATGCCAGCGCGTGAATTTTTTACACGTTTGTTTGCTACGCGCGGTGTGGAAGCACCAACAAAGAATATAGGCGGGGGGCTCGCTCGCCTTGGTGCTGGCATTGTGGAAGGAATCTGGAAGTTGTTCGGAATTCGCAATCCTCCTCCCCTGTCCCGTTTCGAGGTAGCGTTCGTTTCACAACCGAGGCGATACAATATTGCCAGGATCAAGAATGGGCTGGGTTACAAGCCCGTAGTCGATTTCAAAACAGGCCTGGAGACTCTGGTGTCCGGCTAACCTCAGGATAAGGCAACGGCAATCTGTAGTCCTGGAAGATTGCCAATGTTTTTTGCTATGCGTTTCAAAACCGGGAGCCTCTGTGTCGTATGGCATTAAACCTGGTTACCGGCGCGTCCGGACATATTGGAAGCAATTTAGTAATCCAACTCCTTGAACAGGGTGAAAAGGTCAGGGCCCTTGTTCGACCTTCAAGCAATGTTTCCCACCTGCCCACTCACAGTAATCTGGAAATAGTGCATGGCGATGTATACGATCGTGCATCTTTGATTCGCGCAGCAACAGGCTGTGCCCTTGTGTATCATACGGCTGCTGTGTACTCCCTTTCGCGGAAGAATCCAGGGCAAATCCTGGACACGGCAATGCAGGGAACTCGTAATATATTGGAGGCAGTTAAAGTTGCCGGCGGGATTCGGCGCGTCGTGTATACGAGCTCGGTTGCGGCAGTCGGAACAACTATCGATCCATCATCACCTTTAACGGAAGAAAACTGGACGTCAGGCGATGATCTGGACGAGTACACTCGGGCCAAGCTTGAATCAGAAAAACTGGCACACTCACTTGCAAAAGAACTCGGGCTCGATCTGGTTGCAGTAAACCCTTCACTTGTACTCGGGCCGCTCGATAGTAAGCCAACTCCATCGAACAAAGTCGTTGTAGATTTCCTTGCAGGGAAAATTCCAGCGTATCTGGAAACTGGATTTAGCACAGTGCACGTAGAGGACGTGGCGCGCGGTCATATACTTGCAATGCAAAAAGGGCGCACGGGTGAACGCTACATTCTCTGCGGGGAAAATATCAAACTTGGAGCATTCCTGGAACTGCTCGCTGAAATTTCCGGAAAGAAAGCCCCTGGCATGAAGCTACCACGATTCCTGGCCCTCGGCATGGCACATGTATTTGAGGCCACCGCAGCAATTACAAAGACAGATCCGCTTGCAACTGTCCAATCAATCCGCGGTCTCTATGGACGCTATGGCTACTACGATTGTGCCAAAGCAAAACGAGAACTGGGTTACACATTTCAGCCGCTTGAGAAAACGGCCAGAGAAACCATCCAATGGTTTCTGGAGCATCCAGTTTAAGCGATTCGGTTAAGGAACGATTCATGAAAGATTCAAAGCATTTTGAGACAATTGCAGTTCGCACACAGGCAGATCGCAGCGGAAATCGCGAGCACTCCTCTCCTGTTTACATGACATCAAGTTTCCTGTTCGATAATGCAGAACAGGCCCGCGCCCTATTCGCAGATGAAATTGAAGGGAACATCTATTCGCGCTTCAGCAATCCTAACACAACTGAGCTTGTAGATAAAATCTGCTTAATGGAAGGAGCGGAAGCAGGCATTGCAACTGCATCTGGAATGTCTGCAATCTTTACAAGCATTGCTCCGTTTGTAAATCAGGGAGATCATATCCTTGTTTCGCGTTCTGTGTTTGGCTCCACGCTGCAAATCGTTTCGCAAATTTTCCCGCGCTGGGGAATTGAAAGCACATACGTTGACATAGACAAACCTGAAACCTGGGAAGCCGCATTCCGTCCAAATACTAAAATGGTGTTTGTTGAAACTCCATCGAATCCGTCGCTGGATTTGATTGACCTGGAATGGTTGGGTAAACTTTGCAAATCCAAAGGCGTTCTTCTCAACGTGGATAACTGCTTTGCCACTCCCTACCTGCAACAACCAATGAAATTTGGCGCAGACATTGTGATGCATTCTGCAACCAAATTCATCGATGGGCAGGGGCGCACAATCGGTGGAGTAATCGTATCGAGCAAAACTCTAGTAGAAAAAATTCGTTTCTTTGCCAGACACACAGGGCCTGCAATGTCGCCCTTTAATGCGTGGATACTTTCAAAAAGCCTGGAAACCCTTGCAGTTCGCATGGACAGGCATTGCCAGAATGCGCTTGCAATTGCTGAATTTCTAAAGACTCATCCGCGGGTTGAAAAAGTGATCTATCCGTTTCTACCAGAACATCCACAGTATGCCCTTGCAAAGAAGCAAATGCGACTCGGCGGGGGCATAGTAACGTTCCTGATCAAAGGTGGGCTGGAAGGCGGGCGCAAGTTCCTCGATTCAAATAAGGATCTTTCGTTCTCTGCAAACCTGGGTGATACTCGCACAATCGTTACGCATCCCGCTTCTACGACTCATTCAAAGTTAAGCGATCAGGATCGGGCAGCAGTTGGAATTTTGCCTGGGACAATTCGCATTTCCGTTGGGCTTGAACACATCGATGATTTGAAAACAGAAATTGATCGAATGATCAATGCTTGAGGTTAGGTTGTTCCGGTAGGAGATTCACCCTCTGTTTTTGTATGAACGACGTTCGGATCCTACTTTGCGCGCGAAGGCTTCCATGAAAATGCCGTTTTTGTAGATGGTACGTTCGAGAACTGATCTCAATGGCGATTTTGTTCTAGCTCCCACGCTCGCTTCGCGAACTTCTCACGCCTCAACAGTCACAGAGTACGTAATCTCAGCGGTTTTCTCAATGATCTTTGCAACCGAGCAATATTTCTGCATAGAAAGATCAGCAGCGCGCTGCGCTTTGTCGAGCTCCACCGATCCCTTTAGCTTAAACTCAACGTGAATGTTTTTAAAGAGTGATGGGGTTTCTCCCTCGCGGCGATCCGCATGGATTTTTACCGAAAAGCCCTGCACATCCTGGCGCTGTTTTCGCAAAATGCTCAACACATCGATTGAACTGCAGCCACCCAGGGCCATAATCACAGTTTCCATTGGACGCGGGCCACCGTTCACTCCGCCGATTTCAGGCGAGGCATCGATGTGGATCTTTGCGCCGGATTCATTTTCTGCTTCGAATAAGAATGCATCGTTTTTGAGATTGAGGTTGATTTCCATTTCTTGTTCCTGAGCCTGATTCACCTGGCCTGACAACGAGTCAATCGGAGAGTTTGACTGGAGTAAAAAACATACAACGCAAATTGCCTGGCGGCGATTAATATCCTGGGAAAATCTCAGTCAGGCAAACATGACATCCATCAAAAAACCTCAATGCATGTCACAGGTGCGCCTCCTGTCCCGACTTCTCTTTAATCAGGAGGAGTTTATATGAATACTCAGGTAAATTCGGACATATTGTTTTCGCTGCCAGCAGGAATCCCGAGGCTTGAAGAGGTCGCTCAGCCACAGGGGCTTATGGTGCGATTATTGTATCTTGGATCTAAGTTCTTCTTTGGAAAAATTGTAACGCCAGTGAAAGTAATCTACGCGCGG
>JAIOPQ010000069.1 GCA_021413825.1 Spirochaetia bacterium
TAAAGAGCAAACAAATCCTACTGGGTTACTACAAACGTCCGGAACTCAATGCAACCATCTTTGACAAGGAAGGATTCTTTGACACCGGCGATATCATGGTTTTGAATCATCGTCAAGAGCTGAGCTTTGCCGGTCGCGCCAAGGATACAATTGCCCTCGGTGGGGGAGAGAACGTTGAGCCAGTTCCAGTCGAAGATCGTCTACTAACGTCTGAATACGTTGACCAGGTAATGGTTGTAGGCGATGACAGAAAGAGTCTGGGTGCACTGATTGTTCCAAACTTTGACCGTGTGCGCGCAAAGCTCCCTGGGATTCCGGAAAAAACTGATCTCTGGAACTACGACAAAACCGTTCGTGAACTATTTAAAGCGGAAATCACACAGCTTATTTCGCGCGACTCGGGATTCAAATCGTTTGAAGTAATTCCTGGCAGTTGTTTCTATCTTGTTCCCAGAAATTTCGATCCGGACACAGAAATGACTCGAACATTGAAACTGAAACGCCCCGTCATCAAAGAACATTTTGCGCGCGAAATAGACGGTATGTACAAGTCCTGAGACTAAGAGTTGCCAGAATTACTTAAGCTTACCCATAATGCACATTGTGGCGTCCTTGCATGAGAGGTTACCCTCAAAGCAGGACGCAAGGTGTTTCTTTTGTTTTGCACAGCCATTCTGACATCCGGTTAGAATGGTATATTTAAACGGTTTGAGTTTCTCGCTGGGAAAAATCTCGGCCAGGCATTGATCAAATTTGCCGCAGATTACTGTGCAATCTCCCTGTGCTGTATCTTCATTCGATTGCGAATACCAGGTCCGTAGTCGCTGCACACCGGCGAAAACCAGAACAGCAACTACAATCAAGTAGAACGGTAGCATGCTCAAGCGATGCGGCGTTAAGAGAGCTTTAATATTCATAATATTCTGCGGTTGCGGTAATTGACCGATTCCGTTTCCAGTATTCAATCACATCGTAGAAATTTAGCCAGCGCTTCCAGATCGGCCAGCTCTGGCGCTTCGCATAGCCCAGCTCCTGCATTAGAGCTTGCGATGCAAGAAGGTCTTCCGGTTTGTCTGGAATCACAAGCACGGCGCGGGTTCTATTCGCGCAATGCACGGGACTGCCAGGCACACTCACCTGGATGCTGGCATCTGGCCTGAGCACTTTAAGATCCATTCCATCCCAGGTCTCAGATGATATGACGCAAAGCTGGTTTGAAAACCCCCGTGCTCTTGATACGGGGATCACTTCGTGATTCAGTTGTGGATAAAGAATTAGCTGAACAACAAGTATTAGAAGAATGCCAGATAGGCTCATCAACTTCAACGCAGGATTCTGCGTCAGAAACGCCGGTCGTTTGGAAGCAGGAAGAAACAGACCTATCAAAACAAGCGCGGGAAGAACCAGCCCAAATGAAATCCACGAACCAGAAACCGAGTAGCTCACGCCAGCCAGAGCGACTGCAATACTTGCAGACAGATATAAACTTGGCTTAGCCCAGGATTCAAGTACGCGAAGATCCCGCAGGGCCATTGGGATTGCGGCAAACAACAGCGGCATGAAGGGCAAGCCGTAGTACGCAGCCTTACGATTTGGAATCACGTGCAGCAGCGTAGTGAGTACGACTGTGATCAGGAGCAATCGGCCAATTAGTTGTGAAATATTACGAATGTCCTGACGCCTGAAACTCTGAATGAACGCTCCTAGCAAGATCAAAGTCCAGGGGAATGTGTATGTAAGCCAGCCTACAAATAGACGTGCTTCCGACTGGTCCTCCTGGGAGAATTTCCCAAGGTTTTCAATTTCAAAGAAATAACCCAGCAATCGCCTGCCATCTCCGTTTGATTGGAAGTTTAGACTCAGTATCCAGAAAAGTGCCGGCAAGATTGCAATAAGCGAATACACTATTCCCGTGCGAACGATGGGCCAGAGTAGATGCTTTCCTTTCCAGGAAACAGGATTTGCAGAGAACCGGAAGAAGCGCATAGCAGCCCAGGTAAGCAGGAAGATAGCGCTGTAGACCAAGAAGATTGGCCCTTTGAATAGAAAGGCAATCCCTGAAACCAGGGCCGCAGATACAAGCGCCCAGATAGAATTCGTTCGATAGAAAATCAAAAACAGATGAACAAACAAAACAAAGAAGAATGCCATGCCCTGCTCCATCATGAGCAATCGTGCAAACTTCATAACTCCGATCGTGCACAAATACGCCAGGGCAGAAACGAACGCAGCCCAGCGAGCCACGCCCCAGTAAACCATGAGGTAATAAATGAGAACGACTGTCCCCATTCCAAATAGCACGGAGGGCATGCGCGCACCAAGGAGTGAATGGCCAAACAGAGATTCTGTTGCCATACCAGCCCAGAAGAGCAGGGGCGGTTTATAATAATTTGGAATCCCATCAAGGACAGGAATCAGGTATGATTTCGCGTACAGACTTTCCTGAACGGTTACGATGTGCATAGCTTCATCACCCTGGCCGGGGCTATCTTTCCCGCCGGTTCCCGGAAGCAGGAAAATCAACGAAAACAAAAGAAGCAGAGACGGTGCTAGGTGCTTCATATTATACTAGTATGGTGGAAATATAATTGAAAAACCACAAAGTGTCATACTTTTTTCGCCACCAGTTGAGTCAAAATACACCCGCAATTTACGACTTGACGTAGGGAATTTTTTAGCGGGGGATGGTCACAATGCCCGATATTAACAATCCGCTTATCGTACAATCAGATCGTAGCATGCTGCTCGAAGTCGACCATGAACTGTTCGATGCCTGCCGAGCAGCAGTTAGTCGCTTCGCCGAGCTTGAAAAAAGCCCTGAGTATCTTCACACCTACAGAGTCACACCGCTGTCACTCTGGAACGCAGCCTCAAGTGGAATGAGCGCGGAAGAAATTGTAGCGGCTCTTGAACAGTATTCTAGATATCCGGTGCCCAAGAACGTAATTGCAGAAGTCCGGGAACAGATTTCTCGCTACGGCAAGGTTAAACTGATTAAGGAAGAAGACGGGACTCTTCTAATTATTTCAAACGAGCGAGCGTTCCTGAATGAAATCGCAATGCATAGAAACGTGCAGCCTTTTATAGAAGGAAGACGCGGTGATAGCATTATTGTAAAAAAACAATACCGGGGTCATATCAAGCAGGCATTGATCAAAATCGGCTATCCGGTAGAAGATCTGGCGGGATACGACGAAGGTGCCAAATACGGGTTCAATTTCCGTGGCACAACGTTATCCGGCAAGACCTTTGGAATGCGCGACTACCAGCGCAAATCGGTTGAAGTTTTCCATGCATCGGGTGCACGCGAAGGCGGATCAGGCGTAATTGTACTGCCCTGCGGTGCCGGAAAGACAATCGTTGGAATTGGCGTAATGCAAATTGTGGGTGCACAGACCCTGATTCTTGTTACAAACACACTTTCAATCCGTCAGTGGAAGAACGAAATTCTGGACAAGACGGATATCCCGGAAGAAGACATTGGCGAATACTCTGGCGAAAAGAAAGAGATAAAGCCGATTACAATTGCAACCTACAATATCATAACCCACCGCAAGAAGAAAGACGGAAACTTCACTCACTTCGATATCTTTAGCGCGAACAACTGGGGACTCATCGTATATGATGAAGTGCATCTCCTGCCAGCTCCCGTATTCCGCATGACGTCTGAACTTCAGGCTAAGCGCAGGCTCGGTCTAACCGCTACCCTTGTGCGCGAAGATGGTCTGGAAGAAGACGTATTTTCACTCATTGGGCCCAAAAAGTACGATGTGCCCTGGAAGGATCTTGAGAAGAGCGCATACATCGCAACTGCAAAATGCATCGAGATCCGTGTGGACATGGACGAAGAGCTTCGTACTAAATACGGAATCGCAGATGATCGCGAAAAGTATCGCCTGGCCAGTGAGAACCCGGAAAAAATTCGAGTAATCGAACGAATCCTTGATGAGCATGGAAGACACAACCTGCTGATCATTGGCCAGTACCTTGATCAGCTCGATAAGCTTGCAGCGCATTTTAAATTCCCGTTGATTACTGGAAAAACGCCGCTAATGGAACGCGAAACGCTCTATACGGGATTTCGCACCGGAAAGGTGCCGTGCTTGATTGTGTCAAGAGTGGCTAACTTCTCAATTGACCTTCCCGATGCATCGGTTGCAATTCAGGTGAGTGGAACGTTTGGATCACGCCAGGAAGAAGCGCAGAGGCTAGGTCGTGTGCTTCGTCCAAAGCCTGATGATAACATGGCGTATTTTTACTCACTTGTAAGCCGCGACACAACGGAAGAACGCTTTGGTCAGAACCGTCAATTGTTCCTTACAGAACAAGGCTACGAATATCAGATCTTTACGTTTGAGCAGTACAGAGAACTGGACGGCAAAGCAAAGGAAACAATTCTCAGCCGCTAGTAAGCGACAGCGCGGTAGGAGTAAAATATTTGGATCACACAATCCATGACCTCTTACGGTCGCGCGAAGCGCGTGCCCTACGCCTCTCCATTTATGGGCATATGGTAATTCTCATGCTCATGGGAATCATTGCGGCGATAGTTTCGCAGTCTGCATTTGAAGTACGTTATACGACCATGGTCTGCCTTGTAGAACTCGGTTTGCTTGGCGCAATACTCATTCCTGTAAGAAAAGAAAAATGGTTAACCGGTTCCGGAATCCTAATTGCAACCCTTGACGCTTTAACTGTAGCAGTTCTGCCGTTTCTCTGGTATGCGGCCGCTGGAGGAGACGCCGTGCCCCGCGCCTACTTTGTTAAATCCATTTCCCTTGTTGGCCTTTCTCTGGTAGTCATGGTTGCAAACGCCGTTGCACTCAGACCCCTTTTCATAGTTGTAATCACGGTCGAATCTTGTATTACACACCTGGGTTTACTCTGGTATGCATTGTCAGATCCTCGCAGTGTAGTTGGCAATAGCTGGGTTGACACCATGCTGGGCCCCATTGTAAACGTTGGTTACTACGTAAGCATTGTAATTCAAATAGCAGTCACCGGTGCTCTTCTGGCCTTCATCGCCGCGCGAGCAAGAAAGATAATCGTTGGGGCAATCCAGATGGAGCGACTCAACGGCCATATCGGAAGATATTTTTCTCCGCGTGTGCGCCAGGAACTAACATCGGCCGGGTCTGAATTTTTTAAGCCAGGGGGCAAGGAACAGGAAATCGTAGTCTTATTTTCTGACATCCGTGGCTTTACGGCGCTCAGTGAGCGCATTGGTCCCGCCGCCGTTGTTGCTTTACTATCCGAATATCAAAAACTGATGCTTGATATTATTTTTAAATACGGTGGCACCCTGGACAAGTTTATAGGCGACGCAATCTTTGCGACCTTTGGAACACCCGAGCCCGCTGCGGACGATTCAGATCGCGCACTTGCATGTGCTATCGAGATGATGCAAACCCTTGATACCTGGAACGCATCCAGGCGCGCAACCGGGGGAATAGAAATTATTACAGGCACCGGCCTGCACGCTGGACCAGCAATTGTAGGAAACATTGGTTCGGAGGAACGCCTTGAGTACACCGTGATTGGTGACACAGTAAACACAGCAAGCCGCGTAGAATCCGCTACTAAGAAACTGCAAAAACGAATTCTGCTGACGGGTAGCGTCAAAGAACGACTCAATCAGGCATTCCCTCTTGTAAGTGTTGGAAACGTAATGCTACGCGGTAAAACAAAGGCAATCCATCTGTATGAAGTCGCTTAACGTTATGCACTAAGAGTTTCGTGGATGCCTGCGGTCCAGAGCCAGCCATTGCTGTGTATTTCCAAAATTCCAGGCGACTTGTTCTGCTAAATCTCAGCTGTACCTGGTTTAAAAGCATTTGACGAAGACCTGTTTTGCCTCAAAGTGACCGTGTGGCATCGTTTGCACGCACAACGGCAGTCCTTGCCTTATTGTTGCTGGGTGGAAACCTGGCGCTCGCCAGCCATACGCTCCTGCCCACTTCAAGTTCCACCGAGGCTATCTGCGGTCACGGTTTCGGCAGCGGGCAACCGCAAGTACAGGCAAAATCGGCTGAAAAAGCTCTGCCAACTCCGGAAAGTCTCCGCCTGGTTCTTTGCCCTTCTGAGCGTCTAATTGTCAATTTTGCATCGTCCTTCAGTCAATCCAGCCCTGTAGCCCCCCTAACGCGGCTCCAGTTCCTGGCCCTGTCCATACGCGGCCCACCTCGCTCCTAAAAGATCTCAATTAGTTTAGATTTTTTAGGAGAAATTATATGTACAGATTCATAGCCCACGCGTTGGGCCTCACGCTCATAGCGAGCGCGCTCAATTGCAACTATCTTCAAACAAAGGACTCAGATAACAACCAGACCATGGCCCTATTGGCGCTGGCAATGATGTCTGGTAGCTCGTCCCAGACCATTCCACTTTCGCTCGTGTCCAGTTCATCGCAAGTTCGCTGCGGGGGAACTTTTAGCATTGGGGCAACAAGCAATATACAGCCACAGGATTTAAGATTCTTCATCTCTGACGTTTCTATGATTCTGCCAGGTGGGCAGAAAGTCGCGGTCAACCTGGCTACAGACGGTGTGTGGCAGTACGACAATGCAGCCCTCCTCGATTTTGAGGACGCAACGGGAACGTGCGCTGGCGGTGTACGCACAAGCCAGACCAATACAAGCATTCGCCTGGCTTCCACTCCTTCTGCAACGTATCAGGGAATTGAGTTCACGCTGGGACTGCCGCAACGTCTGAATCAGGTGAACAATGCTACTGCTCCCTCACCGCTTAACGTTAGTGGAATGTATTGGGCATGGGCTTCCGGTTATAAGTTCACGCGAATTGAATTTGTCTCGGGTGGAACGCATCAAACACATATAGGCGGTTCTGGAACCTGTACATCGCCAGCTGCCTGCACTAAACCAATGGCAGCGACTATAACGGTGCAACCTTCCGGGGGCTTTAATCCCGCCACACAAACCCTGGCGTTGGATCTAAATCAAATGTACTCTGGTGGGTATACGGCTGGAACTGGCGTTATGTGCATGCCAGGTTCGGGAACCGGCGCATGCGATGCGATGATCGCAAACATCGGACTAAATGCGACTACGGGCGCGTCCACTGGATCGCAGATTGCATTTAGCGTAAAATAGAGGAACCCTATGAAGCCACTATTTAACCGATCAAAGCTACTCGTAATCTTGTTTGGATTTTGCCTGGCATTCGCCTGCAAGAAGAAGGATTCCGATGAGAGCAGTTTGCTTTTACTGGCGCTGGCGCTGCGATCGAATAGTGGCTGTCCCACTTACGCGTGGAATTTACCCTCCAGTGTTCCAACTCCAAGTGTTCCTGGAGAAAATTGTATCACGGCCGCAAAAGTTGAACTGGGCCGTCATCTGTTTTACGACAAAAGGCTTTCCGGAAACGAATCCATGTCCTGTGCATCCTGCCATCAGCAGCAATTTGCTTTTTCAGATCGCAAGGTCACTCCAAATGGAATCGCACCTCCAAATGATTTGCTCGCAAGAAACTCCCAACAATTGGTCAATGTTGCCTACAACACCAAACTCACCTGGATCAACCCGAATTTGGCCTCACTGGAAATCCAATCGCGCGTCCCATTGTTTGCGGAAACACCAGTTGAACTCGGTTTAACCGGTACTGGCTATCTGGACAAGCTGGCTAACCAATCCTACTATCGATCTTTGTTTAGCGCTGCATTTGGAAGCGAAACAATAAATGAACAGAACGTGCGCTACGCTCTCGCGAGCTTTCAGAGAACTATGCTTTCGTTCAACTCTCCCTACGATAAATTCACCAGAGGTCAGGGAAGTCTTTCTTCTGATGCTATTGCAGGGGCAGATTTATTCTTTGGTGAAACGGCCGAATGCTTCCATTGCCACGGCGGCTTCAATTTCACTGACACAACGTTGCATAGCCAGAGCGTCTTTACTGAGTTCGCCTATCATGACAACGGAATTCATTCAACCACTTATTACAATGGCCTGTCCTCCGACAAACGCGGGTTATACGACATTACGCACCTTGCTACCGACGTTGGCAAAGTTAAAGCGCCTACGCTCAGAAACGTCGGTCTTAGTTATCCATATATGCACGATGGCAGTTTTACTTGCACCGTTGCAAATCCAGTTACACAGCCAGACGCCTGTGCGCGCGAGGCTCTCGACAACATAATTCTGAATAACTACATGGCCGGGGGCGCAACACCCTCGAACAAAGACACGGCACTCATTCGACCGTTTAGTATTACCGGTACGCAACGCCAGCAGCTAGTTGAGTTTCTGATGTCTTTGACGGATTCCGAGTTCATAGGCAACAGTAATCTGGCCAATCCACGCAGTTCGGATCCAAACTTTGGGCCGTAAGAAAAGCGTGATGCAAATACAAAGACTCCTTCCAATTCCTATACTCGTTATCTGGAGTGTTTCTCTGGCTGCTGAGCGCTCTCCGGGACGATTGAGCAGCGCGGCTCAACGGCATACATTCACAGCCGTAAGCGGACGACTAAATTGTTTTTGCGGATGCCATGGCCTCGTTCGTGACTGCCAACACATTGACGACGGATGCTTTGCAGTACAGGCCGCGCTTTTTCTAGAAACGCGTATCGTTGAGGGGATGACAGAAGATCAAATACTTCAGGGCTTTGTTCATGGATTTGGAGAACGCGTCCACTCCGATCCCCAGTTGTTCAGGCTAGAACAAATCGGTAGACGTGATCTAATTGACGGTTTTGTAAATGGATTCGGTTCCCGGATTCTTTACACGGAGCCGTCGTATTGGCCAATTGTAACACTCATCGTTTTGCTATCCCTGGCGTTTCTCTTTATTTTGCGAGTTTTGTCGAAGCGCACCATGCCTGGTCCTTTTCAACGCTCATCCAATTCAAAACTTGATCCTGCATTGGCCCAAAGACTCCGGGACCTGGACATATGAGAATGATTTCAACTTCAGATCTACGCACGGCCACGCGGGTGCTGGCGTTTGCATTGATCACACTTTCAAACTGCGCATTTGGATCAAACGGGAATTCCCAGGAGGAATCGCTCACGTCGCTTAGCCTGATTCTGGCAAATCTGACGGCGTCGGCTCCACTAAAACTTCGTTTTTACGATCGTGAATCCAACGCAACTATATCCACATTCACAAACGGAGCCAACACAATCGTACTTCAATCCCCAGGCGAAATAGAAATTGAGAAGTTAGAAATCTGGACCGAGCCAAATCTTCTGGCAGGCGTATTTCCATGGAAACGACTGATGCCAGTGAGCGAACTGGAGGCTCATTCCACGGACGTGGCTGGAAGCAGCTCATCTGCAAAAACGGCATTCTACCAGAACGCAGTGCTACGGGATTTCTTTCTGACACCCAACGGAACCGACTCGGCCAATCGATCTTACTACGGATTATCAACGTTAACCGCCACTGCGATTCCCCCAGGATCCATATCCCGCGTAGTATTGCATGTTAAGCGACTCGTCTTGAACGGAACGTTTAACGGGACTCCGTTTTCCGTTCTTGTAAGCACGGCTACAGACCCAGCCTACACGCCCACATGCACAACCACGGCAAGCCTGCGGGGTACCGGGCAAATTATCCCAATTTTCAATTATCAGTTGCTATTCTCCGGCGCAACCAGCGCGAACTCGACGCATCTTGAATCCATCATCAAGGGGAATTTACAAAGCACAAGCGGCGTCTTGTCCGAGCATTTTGTGCTTTCGTGTGTGAATTTACAATGAGGATTCAGACGTACCTTACGGCGATCCTCACTGCAGGGAGCATGTTCGTCGACCCGGTTCTGGCGCATCACGATCAGCCTGCAAGTTCTGCCGACAGACTCAGCGTTCCTGAAACCAGGATAGGAATGAGTGTTGATTCTCAGCGCGGCGCCCTCGAGAACCGTAACGTTTTCACAACAACGTTATCCGGCGAATATGCATTCTTTCCAGGATTACTTTCAGCCTCCCTGTCTGCTCCGTATGTGTACTTTGATCAGAAAGACAGAGCAGATGCAGGACGATATGGCAAACCCAGAGCGGCTGTAACGTATATGCCCATGAACTCGAAGTTCCTTCTGGGATTTCGCGGTGGAATCGGGTTTCCTACGGGGCCCGACACCGATCATTTCACGACTGAAGATTACTGGGATGGCAGCGTTGCAGCACAGGCGGGATTTCGCTTGAGCCCGTTTGTATTTCTGGTGAGCGGCTCGGGATTGTTTCCCCAGGCCCATACTCCGACTAAAACTGAAAACGAAGAAATCCCCTGGTATCTACAGGGTGCCAGACCGCAGACTGTCAGAGAAATTGAACTAAAGAAAGTTACGACCTGGGCCGGCCAGATAGGCTGGGACATCAGTTCGCGCTTCAGTACGTTCGTTGGATACACATATCGTACCCCGTATGCTGGGACGGAGTATGTAACCCATCATGCCACAACTGTTCCGCGTATTTATCGTGAGGTTTCTGCTGGAGTAACAGCGCAGGTTACAGATTCGTTGTTCCTCTCCGTAGACTACCGTTATCCGCTCTATCGCGGTGACAATATTCCGATTTCTGAAAAACTGGCCCGCTTGTACCTGAAGCAAGCCATTCCAGACGACAAAGAATACAAGCTCTTCCATGAATCATGGACGTTTGCTGCTACCTGGCGCTTTGATACGTCATCGGCAGAGGACGCCAAATAATTCAAACTGTGTTTCGCGCCCGGGGCCCGAGCCTGAGCGCGTTATACAATGACTTTAGTTCGATTGGCTTCAAGCATATCAAGCTCATCGTTATAGCCAAACTTGGTAGGATCTTTTAGCCGATCGACGTAGAGCACACCGTCCAGGTGATCGCATTCATGCTGATAGACAACAGCATCAAAGCCCTCGATAATCTTGTCGTGGAAGGTTTCGTTCTCATCATAATACTTCAATCGAATCTTGCGCACGCGCTCGACATAGCCACGCATATCAGGAACAGAAAGACAACCTTCCCAGAATCCGACTGCCGGAGCTTTCAGGACTTCAATCTCCGGATTAAACAGAATCTTACGCTCAATGCCCTCTTTCAATTCCGGGTAACGGTCGCTCCTATCAAATCCTACAATGACGAGTCGTTTAAGAACTCCAACCTGCGGTGCTGCAAGGCCAATTCCACCTACGTCAGCCATGGTATCAAACATGTCCCTGATTAGTTTTTTCATCTCCGCCGAACGGATCTCTGTAATTGGCACCGGCTCAGATTTCTTCCGAAGTTCTGGATGCCCAATTCGTAATATGTTTCGCACTGCCATACGCGCCTACTTGCTCAGTATTCCCTTAATAAAACCAAAAAATGATTCAAAGCCTGTCTGAAAAAATCCTTCTGATCGGAGTAGAAAATCAAGCAAAACTGGATTAACCGTCGTTGGGCTTTCCAGATGCAGACCATGTCCCAGGCCTGCGTAGCGGATCAGGTGACTGTTCGGTAGATTTTCGTTGATTTCGCTTACAGGAGGATCGGGTAGCCTGGGCAACCGGTCGCCAGCCAGAATCAAGGTACGAGCGCGAATCATGCCAAAATCGACTGGCATCTGCTTACGCCATTCATCCACCCACTTTCGCGCTACTGGAGCGGGCAGCTTCCCGAGGCGTTCGAAGGGCCGTTTCAGCGATGGACCTTTGCTGCCCAGCGTATCGGCAAAAACGAAGAAGAATTCATAGAAGAAAGGAAGGAAGCGCGGCAGTCGGCTCATGAGTGCATGCGGGCTCAGTACGGGAGAAAGCAGGATGAGGTTCTCAACTTTGTCCGGGAAATTGGCTGCAAGGTCCAGGGCCAGTTTGGCTGAATGGCCGTGCGCAACAATGGATAGCCTGTCGACGCTTCGCACCAGTTGCTCAAGTCGATTGCGATTCTCCGCCACGTAGGATTGAATGGGGCTCTGGTTCCATTCAGGTGAGCCTGGATGTCCGGAGAGCGGAAAATTACAAATGCTAACGTGACGCGCGAAGAACTCAAGTTGAGCGTCCCACGCGGAGCTGTCCGAGAACAAGTCATGGATTAGGAGAAGCTGGAGGTCTTTTTCTCCCAGGAATTCTGGTATGCTATTCGTCACTTCAATTTGGAGACAAGGGGGATCGAACCCCTGACCTTTTGAATGCCATTCAAACGCTCTCCCAGCTGAGCTATGCCCCCGGTGCCAGTCAGGTTTTGCCAAAAGGCCGTGCTCGCAATCCCTTTTTGTTCTTGAAGGGAGCCGATAATATACAGATGAGGAGGATAACTTGGAACTGGTAACGTACATTCTCATAGTGGTCGTCGTCTTCCTGGGTGGCGCCGGCGGATTCTACGTGTATACCAGTATGCGAGGTCCAAGAAAGATAGAAGAGATCTTGAAACTGATGAGCAGCGGACGTCACCGCGACGCAATCCCAGAACTTCAAAAGTTAGTTGCTGAAGACGACAGATCCATGCAGGGCCATCTTCTCCTGGGACAGTGCCACCAGGCCCTTGAAGAACATGCGCTAGCCGTAGTTGAGTTTAAGAGCTGCGTTCGAATTGGGCGCTGGGATGAACACGTTAAGGAAATCGCAGTGCGACGTGGACTTGCTCGCGGGCTACTCGAAGTGGGCAACCTGAATGAAGCCAAGAATGAATTCCTAATTCTCACCACGCTCGAACCAAACCATTTCGAAAATCATTTTGAGCTTGGTAGATTATTTCATCGCGGTGGGATTCACCAGAAAGCCGTTAAGTTTTTGCAGAGTGCGACCACCCTCAACACAAAGCACGCAGATGGATTCAATCTGCTGGGCCAATCACTGTATGCATTGAAACAATATCACGAAGCAAGGGCGGCGCTCATTCGCGCAGTTCAGCTTAAACCTGATCTCAAGCCACCACATTACTACCTTGGCCTTTCACTTAGATATCTAAACGATCTGGACTGGGCCCTCAAAGAATTCGAAATCGCAGAGAAAGATGAAGGCATGCGCGACAAGGCACTCCTGGCGAAAGGAATGGTACTGCTCGATCAAAGCAATTTTGGAAAGGCCATTACTGAATTTGAACGCGGATTAAAATACGCTCCAGCCGGTTCAGAAACAATGATTCAAATGTATTATCTGATTGGGATTGCAGCAGAGAAGAACCGCGATGTCCACAAGGCAATTGCTTCCTGGGAAAAAATAGAGACTATAAAGCCTGGCTATAGAGACGTTCGTGACAAATTGCGCCAATATCAAGAATTCCGCACAGACGATTCCGTTAAAGATTTCTTGATTATGAACATAACCCAGTTCGAAGGCGCATGCCGTAGAATGATGGAAAAGATGGGATTTCAGGTTTTGAACCTCACCTTGAACAGCGAAATGAGCATTACGGCGGTTGGCACGGAGACTGACACCAAAAGCCGTAACCGTGGCCAGAAAACCCTGTTCTATATTCAGCGTGATATGCTGGCCCTCCCGGAAAAACTCGTGCGTGACTTCCATGAGTCCATGCGGGAAAAAGGAGCAATGCGCGGAATCATCATGACAGTAGGCGACGTAATGCCGGCTGCAGCAAATTATGCAACCACCCGGCCCATTGAAATCATGGACGCATCGGCCATCGTGCAGCATATCCGCGCAGCGATGAACTGAGAATGCAATCAAATCCCGAAAAGGCCGGTTCGCCTATCGTCATGCCGCTTGGCGGCGGTCGTCTACACGTTAGGCGAAATCCAGAAGTGGAGTATATACTGGATCTGGTGCTCGATGAGGCGCGTCGTCTGGTCCAGGCCAAGCAGGGAAACTTCTATCTCTACAACCATTCTGGTGTACTCGAACCATTTCTGCCTCAGCCAGGCGAAGAAGATCGCGCACTCTCAGAGGAAGCGCTGCAAACGCATTCGAGCACACTTAAAGGGGATGGAAAGCCAACCATCTGTGTCTATATGGGTCTGCAGGAAGGCGATCTTGGGACTCTAGTCCTTCGCGAACCGGCGTACTTTGACCAATTCTACGAAGCAGATCTTGCACTCGTGCAGAATCTGGCCGCAACGTTTGCAATTCTATTGAAGAATAGTTTCCTCGATAATCGCACGCCTGAAGTATTTCTGAGTTTCAAAAGCAGTCTGTTGCTCCTACTTGAGAATGCACACCTCAATCAAAAAATCAAAGAATCGGACCATCAACTCAAGAGTGTGCTTGAAGTTTCAAACCTAATCAACTCCTCGCGCGAATTGTCTGAAATGATTCAAACCGTGCTCTACAGTGCAAAGCGTGTGATCCGCGCAGAGAGCGCCAGTTTGTTCCTGGTAGATGAAGCCACTGGCGAATTATATTTTGAAATCATCGCAGGTGATAAGAAAGACCTCAAAGGATTTAGAATTCCGCGCGGCCAGGGAATTGCCGGAATCACAGCAGCCAGCAAGAAATCACTCATTGTAAACGATGCACAAACGGACAGTCGCGTATTCCGCCAGGTAGATCAGGTTTCGCAGGAAGTTACACGGAACATTCTCGCATCTCCGCTTGTAATTGAAGGAGAGGCTATTGGCGTAATTGAAGTAATTAATACAATTGATCGACCTGCTTTCTCCGAACATGACATGGAAATCTTTGAAAGTTTTTCAGATTCCGTAGCGATCGCTCTGCAACGTAGACGTCTTCTGGATAATATTCAGCGTACAAACGTAGAGCTTGAACGCAGACTGCGTGAAATTACAAGCTTGCATGCGGTTGCCGCAGCACAAACTGAAGAACGTTCACTCGATGATTTGTTTGTGCGTGTTCTTGAAATCGTGCGTGATGATTTGAAAGTTGGCAGGGCATCGATCTTGCTCGGAGATCCAACAGGTAAGCTAAAAATTGCGGCAAGTGTTGGGGATTACGGCGATAACGAAGACGGAAATCCTGGAAGTCTGGCGCATCATGTGTTCACTACCAATAGACCTATCTTCATTGAAGATTTCAGAAACTCTCCGTCAAACATTACAAGCCTGGCCAATCCAGACCGCTATCATTCGCAATCATGTATTCTACTTCCATTAGCCCCACCCTCGGGAACTCCGTTTGGAGTAATCTGCCTAACTGAACCGGCTGCAGGAAAATTCCTCGAAGAGGACTATCGGCTGCTCCTTACTATTGCTTCACAGATCGTAAAAGGCTATGAGAACTTCATGCTAAACGATCAAATGATGGTGAAACGATCGCTTGAAAAGGAAATGGAAATCACGTCGCGCATTCAGCGAAATATTCTTCCGTTGCGCAAACCGCAGCATTTGCACCTGGATATGTCGGCAAAATCAGTCATGGCAAAAACGACTGGTGGAGATTTCTACGACTACTATGTGCACACTCCAAACGGGGACGTTTCTTTTCTTGTAGCAGACGTTTCCGGGAAGTCGCTACCAGCAGCGCTGTTTATGGCTGTTTCCAGCTCGATTTTGCGCACAATCATTCGCCAGGAATTTGAGCCTACTAGAGTTCTGGCCCAGGCCAACGATCTTCTATTTGAAGAATCCCAGTCGGGAATGTTTGTAACCGTATTTTTGTGCCGCTACGATCCTGGCTCCGGGAAGCTCAGATACGCATCTGCCGGGCACAATGAAATGCTCCTCATGCATGAAGATGGAACCTACGAGGTCCTGTCCGGCAAGGGATCGCCCCTGGGAGTGCTTCCTGCCTACAAACAGAAATACCTGGGTGGCACAACTCCTGTGCGCGATGGAGACCTGTTGGTTCTATTCACTGATGGCGTATTCGAAGCTGTAGATCGGGCTGGAAATGAGTTCGGCATGGACCGATTGATGGATCTATTGCAAGAAGTCAGACACAAGACCCCGGACGAAATCGTAGAATCGGTCTACCGGAAGGTAATTGAGTTCTCCGGAAGCGAGCTCCAGTATGACGACTTTACTATGCTGGTTTCCAGGTTCTTTGGAACAATTCGCGACAAGAAGGACTACAAGATTTCCCTACCTGCTCGCGTTGAAAGTGTGCCTGTTCTTCGTGATTTTATCTTGAATGCATGCCAGCGGCATGGGCTGGCCGGCCAGGATCTAGAAGATGTTCTGCTCGTCTCTGACGAGGCGGCCACAAATATTGTCCTGCATGCTTACAAAGGCGCCGGGGATGCGCCAGATTTTGACTGCGAGATCGAAATTGAATCTGGAAACATGTTTAGAATCGAACTTCGCGATCATGGAATCCCATTCAGAAGAGATGAAGTCCCGGGACCAGATATACGAGAAAACATGGCGGGGCGTCGCCGCGGTGGTTTTGGAGTTTACTTGATTAAATCCTTGATGGACAGTGTTGAATATCACAGAAAAGATGATGTTAATTACTTTGTGGCGCAAAAGGCCCTAAAAAAAGACGAATCGTAGGAGAAATGCCATGAAAATGAAAGAGAGCGGATCTAATCTTGTCCTGTATCTGGCAGGCCGCGTCGACGTTCATCTGGCATCTGAAGTTGAAGCAGAACTCAGCGACGTGATCAAAAAGCACGGCGATAAAAACCTGATTCTGAATTTGGATGATGTGGAATATATGTCTTCTTCTGGTCTTCGCGTCTTCGTTTCGCTTATGCGTTCGCTAAAAGAATCCAATCGTTCGCTGCGGCTATGCAACCTGTCTGTTGCAGTTAAGAAAGTTTTTGAAGTAGTGGAACTAATGGATATGTTTGATATTTACGATTCAGAAGAAGAAGCTCTTGCCGCAGGGTAAGCCAGCCAGCAATTTTCAAAATCATGCGAGAAAGAATAACGGCAGTGGCTGTTATTCTTTTCACACAAACCGCGCGGAAGCGCTGCATTGCGGTTGCGACGCGCGGGTATCTCGCGGGTTGGGCGTGAGGCACACGCGCATGCGCCAGGAATGTTGCCATGCCGCGTAGTTTTTTTCAAAAGCTAGTTGGACGATTCATGCGCATCATGCGCCTGCATCCCGATGTTGAGCCGCTACTCTCGGGCGGATATCGCCTGACAAATCCCTCCGCTGCCGCATACCCTTCAGAAAATCTACCGTTTGCATCACGCGTGATTGCATCGGGCATGTGGAACTATTGCTTCTTTCAATTCTATCGCCATTTTGCAGGACCGTATTGGGTTGAGCGGCAATACAATCCCGACGATGTCTCTTTTATCCCGCGCGCAAGCAGCCTCCTTTCGCTCAATCTTACACATCGCACCTGGATGGGAATTAGATCGCCTAACGGCACAAGTTTTTCCATGGTGGACCCTGCTGGCTCCCTTTCACCAATTGCGGGTTATTATAGCGTAGAACTTGGAATCAAGGACGGAACCAGAGTACTCCTGCCAACACGCGGAGACCTTAAAGTTTCACAAAAACCATTCAAAGATCTGCCTGCGGCAAGAACTGAATATAATTACAAAGGCATCCAGGTTAAATGGACTGTTGCAGGTTGCGCAGATGAAGGTGACTGGGTATATTCCAGAATCCAGTACGAGACAAATCGTCCCTGTGAATTGATCATTGGAATCAGGCCATTTAATCCCGAGGGCGGTGCCCTTATTTCTGATCTTGAAATGAAACTGAGGGCGGAAGGCGCACTCCTGAGCATTAACGGCCGCGAAGAAATCTTCTTTCCAGTTGCGCCAGATGAGCTCAGATTCTCAAATCTGGAAGCTGGCGACGCATATTTCCAGGACAAACCGCTTGGAATCGTGAAGTGCAGACATGGCCTCGCAACCGGTGCTCTCGTGTATCGCATAACGGGTTCGGGTGTAATTCATTTTTATTCCAGAGCCAATCGCACGGGTAAAGGCGCCGTTCCATTACAATTTGTTTCAAACGATCATGAGTTAAATCGCTCGCTTGCCGCCTGGGAAAAGATCGTAGACCAGGGAGCGGAATTCGTTTGCGGCCGAGATGTATGGAATCGTGCTGCACGCATTTTCGCTGGATACTTGAACTCGCTTCAGACAAACACTGAGATCTGGCCTGGTGTTTTTACCTACAATCAATTCTGGTTTAGAGACGCAGCTTACATGATCTCTGCCCTAACTTCCTGGGGCTATACGACGCAGGCGGCAAAGATACTCAAAACGTACGCCACCCGCCAGGAACGGGACGGCTTCTTCAAATCGCATGAAGGAGAATGGGATTCAAACGGTCAGGCAATCTGGACTCTTGCGCACTACATTGAACATACGGGCGATCATGAGATGCTTCGCGACCTCTATCCTGCGATTCGAAAAGGCGCACAGTGGATAATGAAGAAACGTCGCACAGGGATTGCCGGGAAAATTCTTCCTGCTGGCTTTAGCGCAGAACACCTGGGTCCCGCCGATCACTATTACTGGGACAACCTCTGGTCAATCGCGGGGCTAATGGAAGCTTCTCGTTGTGCTGGCCTCCTGGGAGAGAAGAAAGATGAGCGGGAGTTCCTCGAGGAGTCTGACTCCTACAGACGTGACCTGCTGGCTGTTTCGGCAGACGACAGACAGAAATTTGGTGTAATTACGGCCGCACCAAATCGCCCCGTTGATTCCGGAATGATTGGAAGCATCTGCACCATCTACCCGCTTGATTTAAGGGTCTTTCCTGAGAATGAAGTTCGTAAAACTGTGCGCGAAATACATAAGCAATTTTTCACCAGGGATCTTTTCTTTCATCCAATCATTCACTCCGGTTACAATCTGTACCTCAGTTTGCAGATGGCTCAGTGCCACTTGCGTTTGGGCGATGTCAGACGTTCGCGCCGGATTTTCAAGCGCGTCCTAAAAAGTCGCACTCAGCTCTGGACTTATCCGGAAGCAATCCACCCGATTACAGGTGGAGGAGTAATGGGCGATGGCTTTCACGGCTGGGCTTTTGCGGAAGTCCTGTTGCTGCTTCGCGAGTTCGTAGTTGGGTCGCAAGATCGTGTGCTCCATATTTTCCGCGGGCTACGCAACAGAGAAATTCTGAGTAATCTTAAATTTGGCCCCTTCCCTCTTCATGGCGGAAAAATCACCATTGAAGGTAAGCTAGATGAAACCCACGGTGGAAAACTGAAGATTCATTTTGATAAAGCGTCACATATGCGCGCCATACGCGTGCATGTTCCAGGCCTGCGCCGCAAGATCAGGGAAATCCGTGTGGAAGGTTGCCAGGATTTTCAGTTTGATCGGAAGAAAGCAATCATTGAACTAACAGGGGCGACTTCAGAGGTGCAGATTCAAATCGTAATGTAGCGCACGATTTCCTTCCTGTGAATGCGGAGATTTGGGCCGAACAGACGATTCGCATAAAAAATCTGCGTCTTTTTCTGTCTGGCCCGTCTCTGAGATCATGATGGAAAAACCTGATACACTTGAGTCCCTGCCGATAGCAGTTATTGGGGCCGGACCAGTTGGTCTTGCGGCTGCAGCCCACCTGGCAGAGCGAGGCTTACCCTTCCGATTATTCGAAGCCGGTAACAGCGCAGCCGCGAACGTATTGAGCTGGGGACACGTTCGAATCTTCTCGCCCTGGCAATACAATATCGATCCTGCAGCACGCCGATTGTTAAGCGACATCGGCTGGCAAGAACCTCTCGTAGATGAATTGCCTACGGGGTCTGAACTATTTGAGAAGTATCTGCTACCCTTGAGTGAACATCCAAAAATCCAACCTTTCATACACTACAGAGCTCGCGTACTCTCCGTTTCCCGAAAAAATATTGATCGCATGACCAACCGAAACAGGGAAGCAGTTCCGTTTGTTGTGCGCGTGCAGAGTGAAACGATTTCTCAAGAGCATGAGTTTCGGGCTGTCATTGATGCGTCAGGAACGTGGCAAAATCCGAATCCGATTTTGTCGGATGGAACCTGGACGAGTGTAGAGACAACGAGCTCTGACGCCATTACCTACGGCATTGTGAATGTTGCAGATGTGCCGGACCGCTACAAGAATAAAGAGGTTCTGGTAATCGGAAGCGGACATTCCGCAATTAATTCAATTCTTGATCTGGAATCTTTGAAGCAACAATTTCCGGAGACTGAGATTCACTGGGTGATGCGCAAGGATACTCTGAGCGAGGTATACGGAGGCGGAGAGAGTGACGCACTTGAAGCACGTGGGGCGCTGGGAACTAAAATAAAAAGCCTGATCGATACAGATCGGGTCTCAGTCTACACGCCATTTCGCATTCAGGAAGTGCGGCGAGAGAACGGGAAATTTACCCTTATAGGCTCGCAATTCGATCAGTTGCGATCACTTGCGGGAATTGATGAGATCATAGTGAATTCTGGTGCAAGACCGGATTTTTCCTTCTTACGAGAATTGCGTGTGGAGTTTGATTCAACCGTGGAGAGTGTTCCCGCTCTTGCCAATTTTTGAACTCAATCTGCCAGAGACAGGCGTATGCAAAAGTGACGGGGATGCAGCGTGCTGCGTTCCTACGCAAACCAGGGCGGTAAGCACCTGTTGCTAGAAATTACAAAATCAAACGCAGCTCTACATTCTGCCGCACTTCTAGCTCTATCAAGTATTGGGGATGCATTTCTATATGTTGCATTGCCTGCGTACGCCACTGAGTTGAAAGTACCCGTTGTTTGGGTGGGTGTTCTACTCTCCATCAACAGGTTTGTCAGACTCTTTTCCAACCACGCTTTTGTGAGTCTATTTCAGAGATTTGGATTCCGGCGCATCGGGATCGCAGCTGCAGTCCTTGCAGCACTAACAACACTGACCTACGGCCTTGCTTCCGCCTTAGTCGTCTGGATCACTGCGAGAATCGTTTGGGGATTTTGCTTTTCTGCATTGAGAATGTCAACCATTGCATATTCATTGAGCGGCGCAAACCCTGGCCTGTCCCTGGGAATTGGAAAGGGCTTTCAGGAATTGGGGGCCATCTTCGCAATATTACTTGGCCCGCTGCTGACGGCCTCGATAAATCCACAGGCCACGTTCTTGATATTTGCCATGATCTCTGCCACTGGAATCGCCTTTGCATCTTCCTTGCCCGAAATAAAGAATTTCAACGTCCTGATGAGAGAAACGTGCACAGAGGCTGACGCCATTTCAGCAAAGAGTCTTTTGCCCACGCCAATCAATACCATCACCTTCCTGTCAGCCTTCGTTGTTCAGGGCATTATCATAGTCTCCATGGTGAAATTACTAGCGCCAGGTTTTCCAGGCAACGGGTCAATTGTAGTAATTGCTGGCTTCTTTCTGGCATACAGGCGGATTTGTAGTCTTGTCCTCGCACCAGTCGGCGGCATGTACGCTGATAAGTGGGGAATCAATCAGGTTCATCTGGTTTCTATTCTCATGACGGCTATTGGACTCCTACTTCTAGTAAACGGGTATGTGGGCTTGGGTCTGGTAACGACGTTTACTTTTAATAGTTTGTCCGCAGCACTGTCGCCGGGGCACAGTGCAAAGGGGAATAGGAGCATCTTACAAGCGGTCGCCTCCAACAATTCATGGAGTGATATGGGTGCTGCAACCGGAATTCTCGCTGCTGGTCTGATAACAACAGCCTTAGATTTTTCGTTGGTTTTCTTTTCTACGGCAGCCGTCCTTGCAGGAATCAGCATACTTCAAATAGGAAAGGTTCAACTTGGAAAAGTCAGGTAACAAAGTTCTGGAAAAAGTGTACGTAGACTTTCACGCATTGCTATTGAAGTACGTTTCAGCGCGTGTAAATAGTCCCGAGGATGCAGCTGACATTGTGCAGGAGGTATTTGTAAAGGCCGCCATAAAAATGGATTCATTGGAAGATGACCAGAAGGTCAAAGGTTGGATTCTGACAATTGCAAGAAACACAATCATAGACTATTATCGAAAGCGTGCAAACCACAACGAGTCAACCATGCCGCAGGATAATTTGGAGGAAATGCGAGCCGAGGAAACAACTTCAACAATCGTTGCACTCGACAAATGTGTTGAGGGATTCATAGGTGCTCTACCGGAAGACTATCGCAAAATTATTCTGGACAGCGAGATCAAAGGAATTCGGCAGAAAGATCTGGCGGAAAAATATGGGCTCGCCTACTCATCTGTCCGCTCCCGCGTTCAACGCGGTAGATCCAGGCTCAAGGACATGTTTCTAAAATGCTGCGAAATTGAGTTAGATCAGCACGGCAATATTCTTGAAGCAACCCCAAGACAAGAGTGTAAGGAGAGCTGCGCTCAGAATTAAGTGCATCATTCTCCGGATCAAACGTCTCTATAATTGACTCAGCCAGAGACTGAGACTTGAGGAGAATAGAATCATGATACTGCCAATTGAAAAGAATCGTCCACCCGTTAGCCAGGAAAAGACAGCGCAGACAGGTTGCTGTGGGGGTGCACCGGTAGAAAATTCTGCGGCCTGTTGCAAACTCGACGAGGAAAAGAAAGCCGAAGGTGATGCTGGCTGCGGATGCGGAACAAGCGATCGCCCCGCCGCGCAATCTTCATGCTGCTAAACCAAGACACTGCGACGGGAAAGATACTTGAAAATAGAGAAACGCAGCTTCAAGTTTGAGCTAGCATGAACTGGCATCTAATGAATGTGAAGGAAAGTCTGGAGCTGCTCGGCTCCAGGGTAACCGGCATCAGCGTGGAAGAAGCCCGGGACCGGCTTGAAACGTACGGAAGGAATGAGCTTCAGGAGAAGCCAACAAGACCCGTCTGGGCGCTCTTTCTTGATCAGTTCAAAGACGTGATGATTCTCATCCTGCTGACGGCAGCCCTCATATCAGGGCTCATCGGCGATCTGAAAGATACCATGGTAATTCTCGTCATTGTAGTCTTGAACGCTGCCATTGGCCTTGCGCAAGAATACAAAGCGGAACGGGCCCTTGAGGCGCTCAAGAAGATGGCCGCTCCAAATGCAAACGTGCTGCGGGCGAATCAGATGTGCCAGATCGCATCTGCTGAACTTGTGCCTGGCGATGTAGTACTCCTGGAAGCGGGCTCTGTCGTGCCTGCTGACCTGCGATTGATTGAAACGCACGCTCTTCATGTGGAAGAAGCATCGCTTACCGGTGAATCGCAGCCTGTTGAAAAGCATACCAGAGAGATCGAAGGTGAGCAGATAACGCTCGGAGATCGATTGAACATGGTGTATAAAGGCACGACTGTAACATACGGCCGCGGAACGGGCCTGGCAATTGCAACGGGAATGCATACAGAACTGGGCAGAGTAGCGCAAATGCTGCAGAGCGACGGTGAATCCACGCCCTTGCAAAAACGTCTGGCTGCTTTTGGGAAGAAACTTTCCCTCGCCGTTGTCGCTATCTGCTTTCTATTGTATGGTGTTGGTCTGATTCGCGGAGAAGATCCTGTGGGGATGCTTCTAGTCGCAATCTCAATTGCTGTCGCCGCTATTCCAGAGGCTCTACCGGCTGTTGTATCAATTGTGCTAGCGTTAGGCGCTCGCCGCCTCGTAAAAGAGAATGCTCTAATCCGGAAATTACCAGCCGTGGAAACGCTTGGCTCGGTTACATTCATTTGTTCTGATAAAACAGGTACGCTAACGCAGAATCGTATGAAGGTAATGGGGACCTGGGTTCCTGTGACACAGAATACTGCTGGGATTGAGCTGTCCCTTGGAATGCTCCTCAATCAGGATGTGCGTCAATCAGAGTCTGGACTTGCGGGCGATCCAACAGAAATCGCCCTGATCGAAGCCGCTCTTGAAGCGCGACCTGCAGGCGCGGCAGAGTTGATCCAGTTTAAGCGCGCATCGGAAATACCGTTTGATTCCGAACGCAAGCGCATGACTACAGTGCATCAGTTCAACGATCAGTTTCTTGTGATTACAAAAGGCGCTGTTGAAAGTGTGATCGCTGTCTGCAAGGGTGTGGATTCTGAAGCTGCACTTCAAGAAGCAGAACGTTTCGCACGCGAAGGAATGCGTGTAATTGCGTTTTCTGCAAAGCTCGCTCCTGAGTTACCAGACGTATCGAACATGGAGACGAATCTTGCGTTTCTTGGCCTCGCTGGAATGATGGACCCGCCACGCGAAGAAGCATCGCGCGCGATCGCGGATTGTTACGGTGCAGGCATCGTGCCCGTAATGATTACAGGGGATCATCCACTCACGGCTGCGGCAATTGCTCACAACATTGGTCTACTTCAAAACAATCAGGATCGCATTGTGACCGGGCCGGAACTTGAAAAGATGTCTGACGCCGACTTTGAGTCTCAGGTGGAGCGGATCAAAGTCTACGCGCGCGTGGCCCCGGAGCAAAAACTGCGGATCGTTCGCATGCTGCAGAGCCGCGGCCACTTTGTTGCCATGACCGGGGATGGAGTCAATGATGCGCCCGCGCTTAAGCGTGCAGACATTGGAGTGGCTATGGGCATCACTGGGACAGATGTATCCAGGGAAGCAGCACACATGGTACTCCTTGATGACAATTTTGCAACCATTGCGAAAGCGGTGCGCGAAGGACGCCGCATCTTTGACAACATCAAGAAGTTCATAAAATACACCATGACAAGCAACAGCGGTGAGATCTGGACTATCTTTCTGGCGCCACTGATGGGTCTGCCGATTCCTCTTCTGCCAATACAGATCCTCTGGGTGAATCTGGTAACTGATGGACTACCAGGCCTCGCTCTGGCTGCAGAAGAAGCAGAACCGAATGTAATGAAACGCCCGCCGCGCAAACCGACAGAAAGCATATTCGCGGAAGGAATGGTGCTGCACATACTGTGGGTTGGTTTCTTGATGGGTGCAGTATGTTTGGCTCTGCAGGCCTGGGCCATTCACGTACGTAGCCCGCACTGGCAGACCATGGTATTTTCTGTGCTTTGTCTAAGCCAGATGGGGCATGCAATGGCGATTCGAAGCGCGTACCGATCATTGTTTTCGCAAGGTATTTTCAGCAACCCCGCTCTTGCAGGTGCAATCGCTCTGACTTTTATCTTGCAGGCCGCAATCGTCTATGTGCCGGCACTACGCCCTATTTTCGAAACAACACCGCTGCCACCGCGCGAGCTCATTGTCTGCCTGGTTCTTTCTTCCGTTGTTTTCTGGGGTGTGGAGCTTGAGAAACTCTGGAAGCGAAGAGGCAGAAACTCCCGTGTTGGTCTTGCCTCGTAATCGTACGCTCGACAACGGGCGAATCAGGAGAAATTCTGGTTCCACTTTGGCGAAAACCAACTCGCATGGGCAGCAGCCTTCGGCGATCCTTTGCTCCGGACTCACGCGCAAATTTGGCGGCATCGCTGCAGTCGATAGCCTTGATCTAGACATACCGTACAGACAGGTATTCGGGCTACTCGGTCCAAACGGGGCAGGCAAGAGTACTACAATCAAGATGCTCACGACACTTCTGGACCCGACTGGCGGAACCGCATTTGTCGCTGGATTCGATCTGGTTCGTCAGCAGGCTGAGGTGCGGCGTAGAATTGGATATGTTCCACAGATGCTGTCCGCAGACGGCGCATTGACTGGATACGAAAACCTAATATTCTCCGCACGGCTTTATGGAGTCAGTGGATCAGAAGCTGCGCACCGAATTGACGAAACCCTGGAGCTCATGGGACTGCAGGATTCTGCGCGTCGACTTGTTAGAACGTACTCCGGTGGTATGATACGCAGGTTAGAGCTTGCACAGACAATGCTCCACCGTCCCGCGATTCTCTTTCTTGACGAACCGACGATTGGCCTGGACCCGGTAGCCCGTCGCACAGTCTGGGACCGCCTCAAAGATCTGAGGCGAGACTACGGCATGACAATTCTTCTAACAACGCACGATATGGATGAAGCCGACGAACTATGTGACGAGCTTGCAATTCTGCACAGCGGTAGAATCGCCGTAAAGGGCGCACCGGCTGAATTAAAACGAAAAGTGGGTCGGAAATCTACCCTGGAAGATGTTTTTGCTCATTACGTTGGAGGCACGATTCATGAAGGAGGTAATTACCGTGATGTCCGCTCGACGCGAAGGACCGTCGCACGATTTGGATAAACCGAATTTCTTGTTCGTTTTCATGCGGCAGACATTTGCCGTCACGGACGTGGAACTGCGCAAACTCATCCGTGATCCAACGGAGTTATTGTCGCGCGCGATTCAGCCTGTTCTCTGGCTCGCTGTATTCGGTCAGGTTTTCAGTCGAGTGCGAGGAATTCCGACGGGCAATGTGAGTTACATTGCATTCATGACGCCGGGCATTCTAGCTCAGAGCGTACTGTTCAGTGCGATTTTTTATGGCATTGCCGTTATCTGGGAACGTGATCTGGGAATCATTCACAAGTTACTTGTGAGTCCTGCAAGCCGTGTCGCTCTGGTTCTAGGCAAGGCCATTGCTGCGGGATTTCGCGGATTTGTTCAGGCAGGGATTATCTACGTTCTCGCCTTGATTCTGGACATTTCCATGCAATGGAATGCCGAATCTATCCTTGGTGTCCTCCTTGCCGTAATGCTCGGTTCAGGGATTTTTGCCACCTTCTCCCTGGTCATTGCCTGCATTGTAAAAACAAGGGAACGCTTTATGGGTGTCGGTCAGGTACTGACAATGCCACTTTTCTTCGCAAGCAACGCAATCTATCCACTTGAGCTAATGCCAGGATGGTTGAAAGCGGTTGCATTGGCAAATCCGCTCACGTATCTTGTGGATGCCCTCCGAGGCCTGATGATTGAGGGCGGTGTTCACGCGCACAGCCTGCTCGTCGATTTTGGATGCATGGCCCTGGTATTCGTGCTGCTGCTTACGCTCGCTTCCAGGTTGTATCCTTCCCTTGTTCGGTAGCAATTAGCATCCCTACTCACTTCAGACGTTAGGCGGCATTTGCAGACTTTTCGAACCAGCGTTTGGTTCCGTTGCAGGCCGCACAAACCGTTAGCATTACTGGAACTTCCACGAGTACACCTACAATTGTCGCGAGTGCGGCACCGGAGCCCGGGCCAAACAGAGTAATCGCCACGGCAACTGCAAGTTCAAAGAAGTTGCTTGCGCCTATGAGCGCACCCGGAGCCGCGATTTTGTGTTCAACCCGGAGCCACCGCATCAGCAAATATGCCGCACTTGAGTTGAAGTACACCTGAATAATGATCGGGACTGCAAGCAATAGCACAGCGAACCATCGCTGAATCAAATTCTCGGCTTGAAAGGAGAAAATCAGAACAAGTGTCGCAAGCAATGCAAGGATTGTAACTGGTTGAAAAGTTGGAAGGAACGTATCCTGGAACCATTTGAGTCCTTTTGCCTTTAACAAAAACTGGCGAGTGAAAAATCCTGCGGCCAGCGGGATAACAATGAATACAAGCACAGAAGTTATCAAGACCCGCGGCGGGATTACAACATCCGCCACACCGCAAAGGAACATTACAATTGGAGCAAACAGTACAAGCATGATAAGATCATTCACTGCAACCTGCACCAACGTGTAAACCGGGTCCCCATCGGTTAGATACGACCAAACAAATACCATGGCCGTGCAGGGTGCTGCGGCGAGGATTATGAGACCTGCAGTGTACTCGCGCGCCATTTGCTCGCCAATCCACGGCAGAAACAGCACGCGCATAAATAACCATGCGAGGAATGCCATACTGAAAGGTTTGATCAGCCAATTTACAACAAGCGTAACCAACAATCCTCTGGGCTTTTTCCGAATGCCGCCAATCGAACTGAAATCGATTTTTAGCATCATCGGAAAAATCATAAGCCAGATCAACACGGCAATGGGACCGTTTACCTGGGATCCGTTCACGAATTCAAGGCCACTCAGCGTTCGGGTGACACCTGGAAAAAAGCGGCCCAACCCCACTCCAAGCACCATACATAGCAAAACCCAGAGCGAAAGGTAGCGTTCGAAAAAGGGCAGTTTGCGGACCGGCGATTCGCTCATGTTGTCCTTCCGATCTCATCAATCTTCTGCTGAAGTGCCTGCTCTTTGAGTTTGGTCAGAGGTAAATTCGCAAGCAGGTCAATGCGGCGCTTCAAGAGCGCGAATGCCTCCTGAAATACTTTATAAACTTGTTCATCGGTTCCGGTTGCGAGCGCCGGATCATCCAGACCCCAGTGCGCAGTCACGGGTTGACCGGGAAATATGGGACAGGCCTCCGCCATATCATCCAGAGCATTGCCGCATAACGTGAACACAAAGTTCACATTTTCCTTTTGCTGAATGAACGGATCCCAGCTCTTTGAAGCGAGTCCGCCTGTTTTCATCCGATTGTCTTCCAGAATCCGCAATGCCATTGGATGTACACCTTTTGTTTGAGGGAATTTGCTTAAGTCGGGCTTGGACCCGGCGCTGTACGCAATAAACATATCCGAGAAACTAGTATTGACGATGGACTCCGCCATTTGAGATCTGCACGAGTTGCCCGTGCACAAGAACAGTATGCTTAGTTTTCCCATTTGATTCCTCCGTATTAACAACAATCCTGGGATTTCTGACAGGACTCCATTTCCTGAAAAAAATCGTTCATCATAGATCGATACCGATTCATTGTTTTCCAATCGATGCAGTAGCAAGATGTAACGCCTTCCGTTTCTCCGCGAATGAGTCCTACAGATTTAAGCTCGCGCAAATGCTGCGAAACCGTAGACTGTGCCAGCGGCATTACATCCACCAATTCCCCGCATATACACTCACCGCGCTTGCCAATGGTTTTCAAAATGCGAATCCGCGCGGGATGGGAGAAAGCTTTCGCAAATTCCGCGAGTTGCGCAAGAGCGGCCGGAAACTCACTGGCTTTATTTATCATATATCGTGCATATACGATTTATTGAAGGAGTCAAGTAGAAAAAGCTATTGTCATTGGAGCCTGGTGCACGGGTTGTCTCAAGCTGTTAACACAACTGTAACAATGACAGTCGATTCGATGTAGATCGTTGTGCCACAAGCAACGAGCCAATTTATGCTTGCCAATCTATCGTATAATTGCGATAATCGAAGCATCTCATGAAACATATCAAAGTACTCGGTCCGGGTTGCGCCAGATGCAAGGCAACCTATGCCAATGCCCTGGAAGCCGTAAAAACTTCGGGCGTAGAAGCCAGTGTGGAAAAAATTGAAGATTTTGAAGCCATGCTTAAATATGACGTACTGGGTACTCCGGTGCTGGTAGTTGACGAAGTCAGTAAGATCAAGGGGCGTGTGGCCACCGTAGAAGAAATCACCGCATTATTGCGCGATTAGATCGCGCTATTTACGAGCGGCTAAAGATCAAGGTGTTGTTAATGCGAGCGCTCACTCATGTTTGATTGGCTGCAATGGCTTGTTGACCGGCTGGTATTTACGGCGGCCGGATTAGATCGTGACAGTCACCTTGGCGCAGCAATAAACTTCTTTGTCTTTGATTCTATCAAGATACTCTTGCTTTTGTTTCTGATCTCAACTCTGATGGGGTTCATCAATTCTTACATCCCGGTTGATCGAGTCAGAAATTTCTTGAGCCGCAACAAGCTTTATCGATTGGAATATCTTTTTGCTTCAGCATTCGGAGTCATCACACCCTTTTGCTCCTGCTCTGCTGTGCCGTTGTTTATTGGCTTCGTAAAAGGCGGCATTCCAATGGGAGTAACCCTCACGTACCTGATTACAGCCCCATTGGTCAACGAAGTTGCTATAGCAATGTTTCTTGGGGCTTTCGGTGCAAAAATCACCGCCATATATGTTGTGACGGGGATTCTGCTCGGAATTCTGGGAGGCTTCGTTCTCGGAAAATTTCGCCTGGAGGGCTACTTGATGCCCTGGGTTCAGCAGGTAATCGCAAACGCTCGTGGGGAAGAAGAAATGGATTTGGAAGTACTTCCTTTCTCAAGGAGATTGCAGCGCATCGTAAAGGAATCAACCACAACGGTCAGGGGCATTATTCTATACGTCCTCCTCGGTATAGGCATCGGCGCCGCCATGCATGGGTTTCTCCCTACAGGTTTTTTCGAGCAGTACGTAAATAAAGAACAGTGGTATGCTGTGCCGGTAGCAGTGATAGTCGGTGTACCAATGTATGCCAATGCAGCCGGAGTGATCCCTGTGATTCAGACATTGGTCGCTAAAGGAATACCCCTGGGTACTGCGATTGCATTCATGATGAGCGTGATTGGTCTCTCCTTGCCAGAGGCCATGCTATTAAAAAAGATCATGTCCTGGCGACTCATCGGAATATATTTCGGCACAATCGGAGTCTTTATGGTACTCTCTGGTTACCTTTTTAATTACCTATTCTGAGCCAGCGCAGAGACTGGAACAATCGAAGGGGTTACTTTTGCACAATTGGGAAATGAAAGGATTGCAATAGCAATCAAAGCGATCGCGCTTGAGCGCATTTTGAACATTCGCCGTATATCTCGACGGCATGCGAAACAATGCGAAAGTCTTTATCCTCTCGCGGTGGGGGGATTTTTTTAGGGATAAAGCAGGAATCAATGCAAAAGGTTGCACCGCAGGTCAGGCAAACCGCATGGTGATGATGATCATCGCCCTGAAATTCAAACCTCGAAATAGCTTTGTTTTGGAGATTTATCTGGCTTACGTAGCCTGATTCAGTTAGCATCAAGAGGTTTCTGTACACAGTGTCCAAACTAACGTGTGGAAATGTCTTCTTTACGCGCAAATGGACGTCACGCGCCGTAAGGGAGTTTCTAGAGTGAATTAGAACGCGAAGGACCTCCGTACGCTGTGGTGTTAGCTTCTGGCCACTTTGCCTGAGCGAATCCAAACATTCCTGAAGAGTAATCATCCTATCACGTATCCTCTATAAGTAAGGCGTTCGGTGCAAACCGGGTCAACCAGAAAACATTTGACACGCCCCAGGATGCATTGGCTCATTTGAATCGATGGACCAGGGGGAAAGGCAAAGTTACGAAACCCGCGAGGCCTCCAGCGACCTGAGAAACCTGGACACCTTTAAGAAGAACTTCATCGAATCCAATCGCGGGAAACCCCTATTCCTCATCCGATTCCAAAACCTGGAGGGAATGGGACTCGATGAATTCATAGGATTCCTCAGAAATGAGGTCCACAGCATTCTAGATTTGACAGATGTAGAGTTTCGGTTCCACTATATGGAGCGCCTGCCATGCCTGCTTATGGGCATTTCGCCCCTTCACAGATGGAGCGGCGCAACCTTCCCAAACGTTGATAGCTCCATTGGTCGATTTCATCTGGATTGCCTGGCGCGCAAGGCCTGCACGTTTCAGTTTGGAGTCGGAAGATCGCAGTGTAACTTTATCTCAGACAATGATGAGATCTTTGATGAGTTGTATCGCACGTCAGAAAAGAACCTTAAAGACAACCTGACGCGCTGGAGCTGGACATACTTCAATCGGGCTAACACGTATATCTCAGATGAAACAAACGATGCAATGATCCAACCCACTATATCGTTTGATCCGCGAGCAAGGATGTATTCGGTAAACGGGGGTGAAGTTTTCGTAGGTGGAGGTGTTTACTCCAGCTATCGGGATCTCATAGGAGACATTCCACCGGACCAGGATCTCAATCGCATTGAACTTTTGATATTGGAAAAACTTGTGACGGCCTGTGAAGGTGCACCCGGATTATTGAAGTTTAACATATCCCCCCAATCTTTGATTGATACGTTCGGGATGCAGGAAAAAGTTAACCGCCTCTACAATCTGATTTTATCGCGCGGCCTGGAACCAAAAAATATTCGACTCGAGCTGGTTGAAAAGCCGTATGAGGAAAAGCTTCATACGCTCAAGGAAGTTTGCGGATCATTCTACAGTTTTGGCGTGACATTCGCAGCGGATGATTTTGGAGTAAAGAGCCAGAGCCACCAGGTTGTTCTGGATCTGGGTGTTATGATCAAGGAATTTAAACTCGATCCAATTAGTTTCCGTTTCAAAGTGGAAGAAGATCAGACCAAATTCCTGGACAATCTTGCCTTCATTGACTATTGCAAACGCCTGGCGGATAACCGCGAAGCCGGAATCACGGCAGAGGCGGTTGAAGATTTTGATACATTGCGATTTTTAATGGAACATCAAATTTACCAATTCCAAACAAATCTGTTTTCGGGCAAAATCCCGCTTACTGAATATCGTGGACGATATGCGGAAATGCGAAATTTGCCTGAGGAAACAGTGCGGAGAATTTTGACCGATCGAATCCTCCTGGATGAGGTGCGCGCGGTCGGAAACATATTCAAAGTTGCCCAACGCATTAGCTAGCAGGAAGAACTGCGTGAGACCCAGGCGACTCATTTCCGCTGTAATCCTCGGTTTGTCCGCCAATTGTTCGCTATTTAACCCGGTCACAAACAACTATCCTGAACTTGCGCTTTTGCTCGCTGGATCCGCAACGTCAGCAGCTTCACCGAGCAGATTTCTATTTACAGTCTCTGCAGGCGACAACATGGCCAGAACGTTACGAATCAACGAAGAGAGCGGAACCCTGTCACTGATTTCAAGTCAACCCCTGGCTGCGGCAGGATTGCGGACACACGTTCATCCGTCGCTTCCCGTGTTTTATAGCACGCTGAACGCAACGCCGGGCGGCATTGATGCATTTGCGTTTGATTCTGAAACAGGTATTCTCCAACCTGCTGTAACACAGCGAACCTCTGGCGGAGAGGATTTTTCACATGCTATCTCTGCGCATCCCAATGGCACTATGGTACTGTTTAGTATTGTACAACCTATTACACAGTTTTACCGGAGTAATCTCACATCAGGTCTGCCGAGTGCACCGGCTCTTGTTTCTCCAGCCTTAAACGCGAACAGCCAGCTTGCAGGATTAACTCCCAACGGAGATTTTCTATACGTATCTCGAGCAACGGGAGGCCTTGAGCGGTACTCAGTTGCGGCGGACGGAACCATGATCCAGCTTGGCAACACTACTATTTCTGGCGCAACAATCTCCGGGAGAATCAGCTTTTCATCCGATAGTAAATTTTTGTACACAACGTCATCCGCGAATGACGTTGCATCGTTTAGCATCGATGGGTCAGGAAACCTGACTCCGGTCTCACTCTTTGCTGCCGGTGTTACAAATCTAAGCAATGCTTTTGTCAATCCAGGAGGGACGCGTTTCTATGTTCTTTCCTATGGAAATGCAATTCAAACGTATTCCATCGCAAGTAACGGTGCCCTTACACTCCTCAACCAGCAGTCCGTTGCCTCGAGCACGGACTTCTTGTGTCTGGATCGTTCTGGCCGATTTCTATTTATTGGGCAAGCAGCGGGGGCCGGCGATCAGATATATTCTTACAACATAAACTCTGACGGAGTTCCGGTTCTGACAGGTAGTCTTGGGACTGGAAACCTTCTCAGAAGTTGCGCGGCTTCAAGTATTTGATCGAGTGTCCCGAGCGTTTGCGAATAACGTTAACCCGAAACGACATCCAACTAATTCGAAGGTAACATGACACTCTGCTGCATGGGGCGAGCCCGTCCGCCGATGGAACCTTGCAGGCAGAATCGCTTCCTGCCACTCGCATACCGTGTTCGAGGTCCCGGCGCTCCGGAAATCCCGTTTTTTGGAACATTTTAGCGGCTAATTTCCCCCGGTTTCGCCTGAAATTCGGTACAAAAGGTGGGATTGCGCATTCCGCACCCTGGAACCAAAAACTTCTTGACAAGCTGTCAAGCGATCGTTTCAATTATGGCTTAGGATCGTCGGTCCATAATATGCCGCAGGCAAAAGTTAAAAAGGGCCAGGAAAAAGCCGAAAAAACAGGTTTCGATGTTGGAGACTACGTAGTCTACCCAATGCACGGTGTCGGGCAGATCAATGCTGTCCAGAAGCAGGATATTCTGGGTAAGAAAACCCGGTGCTACATCCTGGACATTAGCGCTTCAAAAATGAAGGTAATGATCCCAGTAGATAAGGCCGAGACAATTGGGATCCGGCCAATTATCAAAAAGAAAGATGTAAAAAAAGTTCTAGATCTGCTGAAAAAAGATGAGATGGATACGGAAGAAGATTGGAAAATCCGTTATCAAAACAATATGACTAAGATCAAGTCCGGAGACATTTACTCCGTGGCTGAGGTCTGTCGGAACCTGTACAAACGCGCACGAGATAAAGAACTATCGCTCATGGAGCGAAGACTCTATGAGTCCGCTTATAATCTGGTATCAAGTGAAATCGCAATTTCAAGAGAGATCTCTATGGAAGAGGCGGGCAACCTGATTTCAGAAGTGCTTTCCTGACCAGTTCTCGCCTGCAGGCCCCGGACCGAAGGGGTGTTATATGAAACTATTGTTACGTACGGCGATTGTCGTAATTTCTGCAGCAAGCGTGTTTCTCTGGATGCATTTCGCCGGAGGGGCAACCTACATTGAGTCTGCTATTGGTTCTGGTGCAACGCTCATTCTCATTGCGCTGGTGGCATTTGCCGATAGAATCTGGGCAAAATGGAATTCAGAGAAATTTGTTTATGGCGGACTGGGTGGATTGCTTGGTGCTGCGGGCAGCTATTTTCTTGCGTCGCTCTTAAGCGGTGACCTTCAAATCTTCGTTCCGGCATTCGCGGTTACAGCCGTCGTCTGTGGTATTTTTGGCGGAGTTGCTTTCGCAACTATTCCTTCGCGTAGAGTAGCGAGCGGCGGTGGCGGAAGCGCTTTTGCTGGCGAAAAATCGGAAGGATACAAAGACAAAATTCTAGACACATCGATTGTAATCGATGGTAGAATTCTGGATATTGCTGAGACTAACTTCATTGAAGGTCCAATCATCATTCCAAACTTTGTACTTCGGGAAATTCAACTCATAAGCGATTCACCGGACCCAGTTAAGCGCAATCGTGGAAGACGCGGGCTCGATATGTTGAACAAGCTTCAGCAACTCGGAAATGTAAAAGTTAAAATCAGTTATGCTGACTTTTCAGATGCGCGTGACGTAGATGCAAAACTGGTTCGCCTTGCACGCGAAACCGGCGGCAAGCTCATCACAAACGACTTCAATCTGAACAAAGTTGCAGAACTTCAGGGAGTTGAAGTTCTCAATCTGAACAGCCTGACAAGCGCCCTCAAGCCAGTGGTTCTGCCCGGTGAAGAGATCATCATTGACGTAATCAAAGAAGGCAAGGATGAGAATCAGGGAATTGGATATCTCGAAGATGGAACAATGGTCGTCGTTGAAAATGGCCGCGCACTTCTTGGGAAAACCGTCAAGGTTAACGTCACTTCTATTATCCAGACTGCCGCCGGCAAAATGATCTTCACTCGCGCAACCGGCGCTGTGGAAGAAGAAGACGACAAAGATCGCGGCGGCAAACGCGGCGGTGGCGGCGGAAACAGATTTGGCGGTGGTAATCAAGGAAACCAGGGAAATCAAGGCAATCAGGGTGGAAACCAGGGGGGCCAGGGCGGAAATCGCGATGGGAATTTCCGTGATCGCGATGATCGCGAATTTTCACGTGGCGGACGCGGCAGACGTTAAGCAATAAGCGATAGGCGATTTGAAGCAGCAGGTCATGGGTTACGGCCGGACCTGCTCCTTCATTTTCGCTCTCACTCCATTTTTGGCGCCTCAGGCTTGAGCCGCATTGTGCAATCAAAAACCAACGGCCTCAGATAAAATGTGGATCGCCATACGGATTATCCTGACCATCGGAATTTTCGTATTTCGCTGTGTACGCCGCCGAAGTCCGCCCATTCCTGACGGCAATTTTGACGGGCAACCCTACTATTTTATTCAGCACACTGACAAAGATGACAAAGTCACGAGCATACAAATCGGTGTTCCATTAAGAATGCCCGTAATCTTTCACCTAACGCTCGAAGGGTATTGGGATCGATTGTTCAAGTCACTTGGCCTCGCTGAGGAATTTCAAACGCGTCATGCAGAGTTCGATCGGACCATTTACATTGCCTGCGATCATTTTCTATTTATGGGAATTCTGAAGGAGGAGGATGAGGCGCGCCAGGTTATTCTGGAACTTTTCAAAACCGGGTTCCAGTCGATCTATTCCGACGGAGAAACGCTCTGGATGTCATCGACCACCCACCACTTCTTCAATGAAGAGGCGTATCGGCGACTCATGGAATTGAAGAGTGCAATGGCACCACTTCAAAAGGCACCGCCGATGCTTGATCTGTTCGCTCGGAAAGCTGTCGTCATGGAAACGATCACTCTTGCCTTGCTTGGTTACGCAGCAGTTGCGCTTGCCGAATTGTTTCTTGGTCACGGAGATTCCCACCTTGACGTTGACCCGATTGTTGTTCATGGCCTGATTCTCGCTGCAGTACTTTTCCTATTGCTTTGCGTTGCGATTGTGTTTCTGTTCCGGGGTTCTTCCCGAGGTCACAGGATAATTATTGAGAACGCTTTTCTACTACTTATAGCACTACCCACGGCCGGCATTCAGTCTGTTTCTGATTTGAATCGAGGATTTGATGATTCACCTTCTATCCACGTTGAAACGGTAATTCTGGATAAGGATTACCGAAGAAAACGTCGTCGGACTCGGTACTATGTGCATCCAGAAAACCGATTCGTGCAAGAAGGGGTATCACTCCCCGAGCGCATACGAGTTTCCGAGGACGACTTTAGCAGGGCTCGGGTCGGTGGCAGGATGAGGCTGGAAATTGGTGCGGGGTGGCTGGGACATCCTTGGTACCGGAAGATCAACTTCGAACAATAAATCAGGTCTGCATTCTGCAAAGGAAAAACCACCGATGGATCTTTAGGTGCCACCCGTCACGACGGCAACTATCGCGATCGTGACGGTCGCGGTGGACGTTAGGCGCCATACATCACAAGGCCCACCCGCAGTGCCTGAATCTAATTGTCAGAGAACCTTTACTCGGGCTCCTCAACCAGCCAGACGATTCTCCGAAGCATACAGTCCCGGTAGAAATCGTTCAAACTGACCCACTTCTTCAACATTGTGTTTGATCCAGGCAAATCCGCGCGCTTCTGGAAATACAAACCGGAGAAACAAAGACCGCACGAGTTTCCAGGTCCAGCCTTTCCAGCCAATTGTGAGCGAATTTACATAGCGTGTGCCGCCAGTCACATTCTGGAACGAGTAATCCATTGTAGCAATGCGAAGCCAGCCGTGCAACCGCGGAACATGACGAAAGCCAGACAGATCCAATTTCTCTATGTCTGTGACAACGTTAACGATATAGTTCGGGTTGCGTCCGAAATATTCAACCAGACGAATTTGAGCGCCTGGCCCGACCGTTCCATCCGGGAGGCGACGTTCGTAGCTTGCATGGACGTGATCCTCTGGATGCCAGATTCTATATCGATTCACTATCATTCCATTGTAATCCAGTGATCCCTCAAGGTGCGAGAACCACCAGACCAACATTTCGGGCGTAACGCCGCGCACCAGGTCGTGTTCAATCCAGAACTGAACTCTACCGTCAGGCAGATAGCGGCAACCGGTCTTTGCAGCATTTACAGGCTTGCGATTCCACGAAACCGCCAGGGGCTCCAAAAGGGCAAGATCAACTTTCTTCATACAACTCCTAGTATAGTGCTCACTATACCAGGACCATCGCCCCGAGCGATCTGAAATTTGGGATTTGGTTGGGAAACATACTTTTAGATCGTTTAGCGGCAGCGGAACGAAATAGAAATAGATTGGCCATTCTCGCCTCTGCACTTCTGCATGATGGAAAATTTCGGAAGGTATTCGGTGATATCTGGCTAGAAAGTATCCATAAGTCATCAATTCAAGCGATCAAGCTTTTCCAGAAGCGCAAAGAATTGCGAAGTGACGTTGATCCTTCCATTCTCACTCGCATGGTCGCATCCTTGAGTTTAAGTCAGGTGATGCTTCGGATTCTTTTTCCAGAATCACAACCGTCGACAGAACTTGAAGTTAGCCAGTACGTAAGCATACTCACCAATGGGGTTCTGTGACGGCAATGCCACCAAACCACGCATTCAAATTCGCATGCGCTTCAGTCGCAATGCGTTCGCAACAACTGACACAGAACTCAGTGCCATTGCAGCACCAGCAATCCATGGAGCCAGCAACCCGGCAGCGGCCACTGGAATTCCAAGCGCGTTATACATCAAAGCCCAGAAAAGATTCTGGCGAATGTTACGCACCGTTGCACGACTGAGTCCAATCGCATCGCACAGCCGATTTAGATCCCCTTTGACCAGTACAACGTCCGCAGTTTGAATTGCTATGTCTGTGCCCTGACCCATTGCAAAGCCAACAGTCGAACGAGCTAGCGCGGGCGCATCATTGATACCGTCACCGGTCATTCCAACGCGGAAACCATCTTTGATCATGGCGGATACCTTTTCCGATTTCTCAGCCGGGCTAAGCGATGCAAAAACACTTTTAATGCCCGTAGCTTCCGCTACCTGACGGGCTACCGTTGCATTATCGCCTGTGAGCAACACAGGTTCGAGTCCGAGCTGGGCAAGGCGTCCCATTGCCTCTCTGCTCGTGGATCTAATTTCATCAGCCAGACCCAGTACGATCCAGGATTCATTCTCCTCAAGAGCAACGCCCCAGACTACGCTTTGACCCTGATCCTCAAGACGCTCTGCAATTTGCACCAACTCAGCAGGAGGTTTCAACCCGCTCGTGACAATGAACGACAACCTTCCGGCCATCACAATGCTTTCAGAAACTCTCGCGCGTATGCCGCCTCCGGGTTCTGACTGAACTTCCCTGGCTGAAACTAAATCTGTGCCACGTCGCTTAGCCTCCTGTACAATGGCGCGAGCAAGCGGATGCTCGGAACTATTCTCGGCGGATGCCAGCAGCCCCAGCAGCCTATCACCATTGTCACCTGAAGTATGGATTTCCTTCACGGCCGGTTTTCCCGTAGTAAGCGTTCCCGTTTTATCAAACGCGATGCGATCGAGTGTAGCGGCTTTTTCTAACGCCTCAGCGTTGCGAAATAAGATTCCCATACCGGCTGCACGACCGGTCCCCACAAGAAGGGAAACAGGCGTGGCCAGACCAAGCGCACAGGGACAGGCGATTACAAGAACTGCAATTCCATTTTCAATTGCATGCGCTACGTTTCCATCGAGGAAATACCAGACAAGGAACGTAATTGCGGCGATGCCGATAACTGTTGGAACAAAGATTCCTGATATCCTATCTGCAATTTTCTGCAATGGTGCCCGCGATGCCTGGGCATCCTCCACAATCCTGATAATTGAAGCGAGAACGGTTTTGGATCCAACCATTGTGGCTTTGAGTTGTAAAGCACCGTTTCCATTCAGAGTCCCACCAAACACCTTGCTTTGCGCCACCTTTTCGACGGGTAGACTTTCGCCGGTCAGCATGGATTCGTCAATGGCACTGGATCCTTCCGTAACAGTTGCGTCCGTTGGGATTTTTTCACCTGGATGCACAAGGAGGATGTCACCTGACTTTACAAATTCAGCTGGAATCTCTATCCACTGTGAATCACGCTTTATTCTGGCAGTATCAGGAACGAGCGAAAGCAATGCGCGTATCGCTTCAGAGCTACGACCACGGGCCAGTATCTCCATCCATTTTCCACCAAGGAGAAACGTAATTAGAACCGCAGAGGTTTCAAAATAGAGAGACGAAGTATTTCCTACAATCACCGCGAACAGGCTGTAGCCGTAGGCGGCGGAAGTTCCAAGCGCTACAAGCACGTCCATGTTCGCGGCTCCGTTCTTGAGAGCGCGAAATGATCCACGATAAAACGGGAACCCAATCCAGAATTGAACCGGAGTTGCAAATGCTAGCTGCACCCAGGGATTCATAATCCATTGCGGCATAGGCAAGAACGATGTCAGTTTGAAGTGTGCGACCATCGTATATAGAAGAGGTAGAGACAAAAGAGCTGAGACCAAAAATCGATTTCGCAAGTTTACAGCGTCTTGCGTATGCCTTGCGTCACTTGCGCGCCGGTCTGCGGTTTTCTCTGATGCTTTATAACCCAGACTTTCGACTCTGGTTAGTAAGTCCTGGGGATTAACACCATCGCCGAATCGAACGAATGCGGTCTCAGTCGCAAAGTTAACTCGCGCCTCTTCCACACCAGGGGCGGTACTCAATCCGCGCTCGATTCGCATCGCGCAATTGGCGCACGTCATTCCAAATAGATCGAGTGTAATTTCCTTGTGCTCGGTGTTCATGACTGTTCCAACCCTTGCAATTCGGTGACACTTAAAACAGGATAACCCTCTTTCTCAATCGCCCCGGCGACAGCATCAGCCGGCACCGAACTCACCACACTAACAATCTGGCTGGAAAGATCGACAGCAACGCTCGCTTTAGGATCAATCATCTGAATGGATGCCGTAATATGCCGGACGCAACTCTGGCAAGTCATCCCGCTCGTTTTGTAATTCAACATAAGTCCTCCTCTTGATCTGATTCCAGTATAAGCCCTCCAGGCGTTGGAAGGTCAATAGGCCTGCGATTTTTTTTAGACATACATACGTGAGATCTTGACATTCCAATCATTGGAAGGTTCATTGAGCTATGAACATTGGTCAAGCCGGAACGGCTTCGGGCGTGGACGTACGTTTGATCAGGCATTACGAATCGATTGGGCTTCTGCCCAAGGTAGCTAGAAGCGAGGCCGGGTATCGGGTTTACGGCGAGGCAGACGTGCATATCCTGCGCTTTGTCAAACGAGCCCGCGGCCTTGGCTTTCCATTGAAAGAAATCAAGAAACTTATCAGCCTCTGGCGTAACAAATCCAGGAGCAGTTCTCAGGTAAAAGACCTCACCCAGACCCATATCACATTGCTCGAAAAAAAGATCATAGAGTTACAGTCAATGGCCTCCGTCCTTCGCCACCTGGCGAACAATTGCCACGGCGATGGCCGCCCGGATTGCCCGATTCTCGACAATCTGGAGGGCCCTTGACTAGTGGTGCTTCAAGAACTTCCCCTGAACGCCCACTCCAAATTTATGAGTTAGCTACATTCCCGCGCCGACTTCAAACGTGCCGCCTTTAGCCTCGCACTCTTTCTTTGTAAGTGAAATCCACCCCTTGCCTTTGCATGAATTCATGCCAGCACAAGCGTGATCCTTGGTTGCGCACTCGCCTTTTCCCTTGCATGCGTTGACCCCGTAGCACTTGCCGTTTTCTTCCGTGAGGGTTCCCCCGTTAATTGTCCCGGCAAGCGCCATCCCGGCCAGTGCCGCTGCCATAAACATTTTTGTTCTAGCTTCCATATTGTCTCCTGCTGTTTAGCTTTGTTTGTGCTCATTTGATTTCTGATTCTTTCACAACCTGTGCAATTGTACCTGCCGGTGCGTTGTACCAACCTGGGTCATTGTATTTTGTTATACCATCACGAACCTTTAGAACGGTGAACATCCCACCCATACCAATCGGTCCATGTGGACCCTCGCCTGCCATCATGGGAGCAGTATTCGCCGGACCGGGCATCCGCATGGTCGCCATATCGTGCATGCCATCTTTTCCCATCTCCATGTATCCGGGAATCGCACTTTGAATTTTCTTGTGTAGATCTACGTTATCCGGCATTCCAACTACATTGGGGATTTGATGACCCATTGCATTCATCGTGTGGTGAGATTTGTGACAATGAAATGCCCAGTCACCGGGGGCATCAGCGATGAACTCTACATCGCGAGTGGTTCCAGGAGGAACGTTTACCGTAGTCTCCGGAACCCAGGCAGTTTCCGGAATAGGTCCACCATCCGTTCCCGTTATGCGGAACGCATGGCCGTGGACGTGAATTGGATGGCTATCCATGCTCAAATTTCCAAGAGTAATTCTTACTCGCTGGTTCGTGCGTACTACCATCGGATCGGTACCTGGATAGATTCGGCCGTTCAGAGAGAATATGTTAAAGTCAGTCATCACATTGGGATTTGGCCTTGAGGTTCCGGGCTCAATCGCCCATTCACTCAGCATGTATACAAAGTGCCGATCGATTTTGCGTACAGGCTGTTTGGGGTGAATGATGAACATTCCCATCATTCCAAGCGCCATCTGAACGACTTCGTCCGAATGCGGATGATACATGTGGCTTCCGTGCTGCCGCAGCGTAAATTCATACTTGTATGTCTCTCCTGGCTGAATGTGCTTCTGGTTCAACCCGGCCACACCGTCCATGCCACTGGGCAGGAAAATTCCATGCCAGTGGACGGAAGTAGGTTCAGGAAGCCGATTCGTTACGTAGATTCGAACCCGATCACCTTCCACAGCCTCAATCACGGGACCGGGTGTGCTTCCATTGTACCCCCAACAATCCACCAACATTCCGGGAGTAAATTCTCGCATGACTGGCTCTGCAATCAAATGGAAGACCTTGACTGCGCCATCCATTTTGTATGGGAGCTTAGCAACGTTAGGCGATATAACAGGAGTGTATGGCGCTCCGGCCCTCCCGGACAAGGGTTCCGGCCTGGCATTCGCCCTTTCTGGCAGTTTTGCCGGCTCCTGGTTTTTAGCCGGGAGTACCGGTTGAACAGAATGTTGATGCTCCTGGGCAAACAAACTCCTGGAAACAATGCCGCCTATAAATGCAAGTCCGCTGGCCTTAATAAAATCTTCGCGTGTCATACTATTTCTCCCAACTCGGCTTCCACATTTCCGCCGAATCATACTGTAGTTGTGCCGTAAGCTCCTGTAATTCCAGAGCAGTTTCGAGTAGCAGTTGTGTAGTTGTCAGTTCACGTCTACGAGCCTCAAGCAGTTCTGGAACGCCTGCGAGCATTGCATTGTAGTGTCGCAAGGTTTGTTTCTGAATTTCGCGTTCTGCGGGGATCATTGAATCGTTTAGAATCTGAATGCGATCCTTTGTATTTTTCCAGCTTTCGCGACCGGTTGCAAGACGTTGTTTCAATGCAAGTACAGTGGCATCTCGACTGCGCAAAGCCTGTCGAAAATGAACCAGACTCTGATCTCGCTCCAGCTGCTCTCGTGTTTGAAACTCTGGAAAGTCAGTTGATTCAAATGCCTGCGGACGCAATAGATTCCTGGAACGAAAGGCCCAGGCCTCAGAACGAAGCTGAACATTCAGGTCAGCAAGCAAAGACTCCGGATGCGTATGTAATATCGCTTGAATCGGGTTTCCGGATTCAAACGTAGAAGGGATCGTATTTTCCCATGCAGTCTCCGGGAAACGAAACTCACCTGAGAACCCAATGCCCCCTTGCAATGCAGAGCGCGCTAGTAGACTCTTGTTTTGAATTTCAGAAAAGACAAGACGTTGCTTCTCAAACGAAGCAACCGAACGGGCAAGCTCAAGCGCACTAGAATTCCCAGCCTTACTTAGATCGCGAGCATAGGCTAATTGAAGTTCTTCAAACTCAAGCTCGCGTCGTGATACATCTTGAATCCTTTGATAGAAATAGGCCCTCCAATACAATAGGCGCACTTCCCTGACAAGTGAAAGCAATTCAAGACGCGCAGTGATTCGAGCCCTTTCTAGCTCAGGATTGCAGAATTTTCCGTAGCTCACGCAAGCAGCATTCTTCGTCTGCCGGGACAAACGCAGATCGTCGAGCGCATTTCTGAAACGTTGATTTCGATTAACGCCCAATTGAATTGCGTTTTCGACAGAAAGAATGTCACCTGTCCCGGGACTAATCGTCTGCGGCGCCGCTCCCGGCAAGGGTAGTTGAATATGAAAATGCAACATTGCGTATTGCTGCAAATCCTGAAAGTCTGAACGCAGACCCGCAAATACTCCGGATGGGATCAGGAGCATGCAGGTGAGCACGGCAAATCGCCGTAAGATGGATTGAAAAATCATAATACCTCCTCTGAAACGCGTGTTACAGAGGTGGTTCTATACTAAAATGGATCGAAACTGAATAAAGACGGGCGTCTTGTCAGGCGGGGCCGGGTCTATTGACGTAGCAATTACAAGGATTACGTTCGCCCGTTCAAAAAATTCAAACGCCGCTTGCGCAATGACAACAGGTGTCAATACCGTAGAGGCTTCTGCATTCTTCAGAAGAATTGGGGCGTGACTTGCGCAATGCTTTGAATTCTCCGGCGAATGAGTCTTTTGACAATGGCCAGCGCCGTGTTGGCGTGCAGCCTGCACACTCATTGCTGCGCACAAGGGCGTACAGAGGGCGGCGCCCAGGACGGAAGCTGCAACGAATGCTCCCAGGGTTTTGCGCGCAGAAACCATTACCATGAATATTGTTGCCGCCATTTGAATCGTCTACTTCTTTTTGATTGCACACAGCGGGCGTTTGCTCGACAAGAATTGGCAAGCATCCGGGAAACAAAGGAAATCATGCATGGACTTTCGAATTGAGAACAAGAATCAAAATGAGCGATTCCGTAGATTGCTGAACCGTTTGGATTCCACGCAATGGCAGCGCGACATAGGCGGCGGATGGACCACGGGAACTATGATCTGCCACCTTGCCTTCTGGGAAAAAATGACCAGCTTTCGTCTCAAAAAATGGATAGAAACTGGAACTCTCGCGGCTGTGCCGGACGCAGACAATATTCTTGCAATCAACGATTCCGTGCGCGATGTATCAACTGCAATTGGTTTTGAAGCTGGCTCTAAACTTGCGATTCAGGCAATGGATGAAATTGACGGGCTGGTGGCAGGCCTTGATGAATCACGTCTGGCAGAGCTTGAGAAAACCGGGCGTGAGCGCTGGTTTAAGCGCTCGCTACATAGAGATACGCACCTTACGAGAATTGAAAACACATTGGCTTGAAAGCAGACGTACTTGAGAAACCATGTTTGAATAAATTTCAATCTCCAGAGTTTCCCTCAATCAGATGAGCGGTTAACGTCTTGAATTCCGCCAGCTGCTTCTTGTTCAATGCACCAAAGAATTCGTCGTCCGCGCCTTCAATGGCTGCTATTGCTTTACCGATCATCTTTGATCCTGCCTCTGTGAATGTTACAGCAACAGCACGCTGATCGACTCTGGATTGAGTTCGAGCCACGAGGCCGGCCTCTTCCAGTTGGCGAATCGATTTGGAGACAGTCATTTTTTCAAGCTTAGCATGCTCCACAAGATGCGATTGAGTCGTGGGTTCCCCGTTCTCCTCAAACCATTTCAAAGAAGCCAGAATTGCATACTGTGTTTGCGTTATGCCGAATCGCCCCAGAAGCTCCTCCAGCTTCTGTCGCCAGAGCGTGGTGAGCTTCCAGAGCAAGAAGCCCGGACTTGCGTCTGCAGAGACATGCTTGAAAGCCGATTTAGCCATTCCTTGCCTTTTCAATCAACGATTCAGTTTGAGCAGGTAAACTGTTTGCAACATCCTCTGCAACAAGTTTGCGCCAGAGAAATGCAAGGGGGCCTTCAATGCTGATTGTGGTTTTGATTTCCAGTTCACCGTTCACCTCTATGAATTGGTGCGCACCATACATCCGTGCAAGTGGAAAGCGAGTAAGGTCTGTGAACTCTTTATTTTCACTCACACTGAGCAATTCGATTCGCACTTTTGGCCCGCCTTTGGGTTTCAAAATAAAAAAGTTTCCCGGAATGAAATTACCGTCCAGCCGGGCAAAATCGACATCCTTCTGCCAGGTATGCCATTGATTGATGTCTGACCAGATTTTCCAGAGCTGACTGGCCTTCACTGATTTGACCTTTTTTGAATACGATTTACTCCACATCTCTTAACTCCTCGTCGTTCATTTAGTAAACTGGTTTACCAATTATTTCTACGGGGGTTTTTGTCAATGAAAAACGATTCGTAAACCGCGTATGGCGATTGCTTTTAACTCGCCCCTGGGGCAGATCGTGCGCTTTTTGTGCTTCTATAAATGATTCACATCCTTGGAATTTCCGGCAGCCTGCGGGCTAAATCAAAGAACTCGGCTCTACTTCGCCTGATCCAAGAAAGATCCAGCGACGCTGAGATCAGCATCTTTGAGAAAATGGGGCTCCTCCCCTTATTTAATCCCGATGTAGAGTTTGGTCCGTTTGAAGCTGTTATTGAATTCAGGAAGCGTATTATTTCTGCGGACGCTGTTATCATTGCAACACCAGAGTATGCGCATGGCGTTACGGGCGTGATGAAGAATGTACTGGATTGGATAGTGGGGTCGGGAGAGCTGGTAAACAAACCGGTTGCTGTGCTCAA
>JAIOPQ010000008.1 GCA_021413825.1 Spirochaetia bacterium
ACACCCATTAACTGATCCGGCGCACGACGACTTTCGCGTGGAACGTCTGAATTTCGAATTTCAGGAGCACGATTCCGCGCATCCAGAATCTTATCGCCGTCTTTCTTAACGAAATCCGGATGAAGTCCCATTTCATACAACTCTGCAACACTATCAGGAGAGCGTTCTGCAATCCTGAGCAAGCCATCGTTAGAGCCCAGGCGAAACGGTGCAATGTTCTCTTTACGAGCCCGCACTTCACGCAGCTCAAGCAGTGCTTTGAGGAACCCTCGGCGCGCAGGTGGCAAGCGCATTGAACCGTTGATCCATTTCCATGAATCAGGATCGTATTGCCTTTCAACTGGAAACGATTCTTTGATAATGCGATTCATGTCCTGACCAAATTCCTCAAGGAAACTGAATTGCTTGAGCTCCGCTTCCATCCTGGACATGATCTCTTCCAGGTAAATGGTGTCCCTGTGCGCATATTCCAGCTGAGAAGCGGATAACGGCCGTTTTTTCCAATTAGATTTTTGTTCGGTTTTTTCCAGGTCCTTACCCGTATAATGCTTCACGAGCGACACAAGTGAACAGGAAGGAAACGCAAGCATGCGACAACCCACCATAACATCGAAGAGGTTATTAAATGCAAATTTCTGAATCCTGCGCAATTCAGTTATGTCTGAGGCCGCAGTGTGCATGACCTTGATAATTGATTGATTTTCAAAGACCTGGCCCAGGCCGTCCCAGTTCAATTTTGCAAGCGCGTCGATTATGAAATGATGTCCACGGGAACTAATCTGGATTAAACACAGTTCCGATTCGTAGGTATAGAAACTGGAACTCTCAGTATCAACAGCTACCATGTCCTGCTCTGAAAGCGTGGCCACTGCCTGATCAAGCTGCTGCTGCCGATCCACAAATTGAAAGCCCACAGGGCGAGCTTCTTAGCAGCTCTGAGTCTGTCAAATTGTGATTGGACGCAAAGCCCCCGGGGAGAAATTTCGTGCAATGGCCCTCAGAGATCGAAATCTTGTGCCGGAGAAACGTCCGCCTGTAAGAAAGGCCTCAATCATTCTGGGAATCGTGTTGGCCTTTCTCCTGGCATTGATTGGCCGGTTTTTGATTCATGGCTTCTGGATATTCCCGCTGGAAATCCAGACTGCTTCCATGGATCCGGTTCTAAAAAAAGGCCAGGTAGTTTATGTAAACCGGCGGGCCAAACTTGATTCCGGGGATATTGTTCTCTATCAACATCCACAAAGCGGGGAGTACCTTCTGGGCCGCGCTGCGGGGCTGCCCGGGGACACCATTACAATGGAAGACAGGAAACTTATCAGAAACGGCCAACCGGTTGCGGCTGCCTGGCAGACCCGATCTCAAACAGGCAATACAATCAGCGGGAGAATTTCACCTCGTGATCAAATTCCAGAACTCAAAATAGCGCCGGGCACTGTGTTTGTGTTATGTGATCGGCGCGACGAATGTCTGGACTCAAGGCTGCTAGGCGCAATACCACAGCAACAGATAGTCGGACGCGTCCGGCTACCTGAGTAAGCAATCTTAGTTTCCCTTTGTGAGTGATTGGACGTCTGTCTTGGGAAATACCAGGCTTTTGCCGTCAGTTGTGGTAACTACAACAGAATCTCCGGTTACTGCCGTTTTGACTCCGGGGTAACGTGCGCCGTTTTTAAGAATTACCAGATCATTGAATCCCTGACGATACGCTGGCTGGGTTGCAACAACGGGGCCTGTTAGATAGCCACCCACGTCAAATAACTGTTGCTGCCGCGGCGGAAGCGCCCAGATGATTGGAACCCAGACAAAGAACGCGGCCACTACAAGGCCGGGACTGATCCGCCTTTCCATTTGCTTCTTAGCAATCACACGATCCCCGCTCATGAACGTAAGATAATAATCTTCAAACAGCGAATCACTTACCTCAAAGGTAGCCTCGCCTTTCCCTTTGATTGAATTACTGTGAACGATTGTGATGTCACTGCCGGGAAGGACTTTAACGGTAACCATTGAACTGCATGAAGCAATCAATGTAGTTAAGCACAGAAGACTTAATAATTTCATGCAATCATCATTGCAAGAAAGTCTGCAGATTGTCAATCATAGAATTGCTTTCATTTTTTCAATCGATGAAAACAATCCATCATCAGCGGGTGTAATGCTTGAACCGGCTAATAGACTTGCGTATCCGTCGACAATTGCAACTGAATCGATCCTGCCTGCTCCAAGTCCGGCATCACGCATCAATTCACTCAGAGAGAAAAGTCCATATAGCGTGTCGCAGAATTGCATGCGATTGGAATCAATCCAGAAATCAGATGCACTTGCATAAGATTGCAAACGTTTCAGTAACATGGCTGCAACGTCAGCCGCACACGCCAAAGAACGCAGGTGTTTAGCCTGATTCAGATTTTCCTGGATCAAAGTATCAAACGAATCCTTCACCTTGCTGCGCGCATAAGCCTTAATGGCATGTTCACACAATAGTGGATGCGTGCCTTCCCAGGTTTCGTTTATGATAGCATCGTTGTGCAGACGGGGAAGGATAGAGAAATCACCCAGGATTCCATTTCCGCCCAGAATCAGCATTCCCTCATGAGTCAGGTTAGTTGCAAGATTCGTGGACGCGTATTTCAAAAGGGGAGTAAGCAACTTAGTGCTGTTGTCACCCTTTGAGTTTAAATCGTAATTTCTAAATACTGCAAACTCAAGAGCAGTTTGCAATATCTGCATTCTTGCAAGCGTTGTGATTACTGCCGGGAGTTCTACGATCTTCTTTCCGTAGGCTGTGCGTCTTTGTGAGTACGCGTACGCTTCGAGATAGGATCTTCTGCCGTGCCCGATGGCTCCGGCTGATACATGGATACGTGACGTGTTGATAACATATTTGATCAAGTTAGCAAGCCCGTGTACCGGGCGACCGAGCTCTTCTGCTTCCACATCTTCGTAAATCGTTTCAACGGTAACTTTTCCGCGTGAACCAATAATGTCTTTCTTTCTGACAATGCGGCAACCGTTCAGAGTTCCATCATCCTTGATGCGGCTAACCAGAAACAAACCGATTGTGGACGTGTTCTCTACCCGGGCGGTTGTGACCCATAAGTCCCCGGGGTTACTGCAAAACCACTTTTCTCCGTTCAAAATCCATTTACCGTTAGCCGCTTTTACTGCCACGGTGCGATTGGAAGCAACGTTTGAACCACCTACACGCTCAGTGACGTACTGCCCTGCCATAAAATGCGATTTGCTCTTTGGATCGGTTAGAATCGGAAGGTATTTTCTTTTTTGCTCCTCTGTTCCCACTTTCTCCAGGATCAAGATTAGCCCGTCCGTCATGGCAAGCGGACAGGCCACTCCACCTTCCCCATTCATGTTGGTCATACACGCAAGCATCATGCGATGAGCAAACGTGAATGGATATTTCCAATCCGGGCGATACTGAAGATTTACAATTCCGTGCTCAAAATTAACGCGGCGTGCTTCTTTCTGTTCTGCGCTGTAACGAATTTCATCCACGCGGTTGCCGGTTGAGTCGTATTGAACGATCTCACCGTACTTGCCCTCTTTATGGCAAGCGTCGATTAGATCGTTTAGAATTCCGCCAGAAAGGGCTCCGTAACCGGATAGATGATTGTGTATGGCTGTCTTGTGCTCGGCACTGCAATCGCTTGAATAGCGATCCATGATGTGCATCAATGAAGGCGTAGCTTCGTAAAAATTTATGCCGCGCGTTCCCTGGTATCCGGATAGATCAAATGGTGCGAGTGCGGGATTCGTCATATTAAAACGATCCCAGGCTCAGGGTTTGCTGCAAGTCTTTAAATTGTGTAAGCCCGGGTCTCTTGCTGGCGGTCGCCGAGTAAAATCTCAGCCAGAACACGCGTTCGTGGAACAGAATCGGTGTGCGCCTGGACGTGCCTCAGAAACACCGAGCCACCCAATTGCTGCATTGCGTCCTGCACCACAGGCAATCCAATACCCAGACCCAATTCTTCTTCGAGATACTGGTCCTGATAGAGATGACCCGTGCGTGCAAAAGGCATAAAGGCTTCTGCGTTTAGATCATGTTCACGCAACTACCTGGCGGGGAATATTTAAACGCATTGGTAAGGAGTTCGCGCAAAGTAAGCCCCAGTGCAGCACGGCTGGAGAGAACCCTTCCTTCAAAACGGATAGGATCGACGACGATTTCTTGATCACCGACTCGTCTGAACTTCTCCACAATGGCCAGCGATTCCTCTATGAGTGTGCGAATATCCTCAGAATCTAGAAGCTCACCTTCATAACGAAGGCGCCTTGTCGCGGAAAATCGTTCAAGCGAACCGAGCCAGGCGCGCACAGAAGTAACACTCTCACGCAGCATGTCCGCAAAATCCGGCTTCAAGATACGATTCCCGGACGCGTCCGGCTTGCTCATTAGCAGAATCTCCATTTGTGTCACCATTCCGCCGACGCCTTCACCCTGGGCCACAGAGTGACGCAAATTTGAAATGATCTGGCGCCCGTGTTCAAGGGTTGCGCGAGCTTCTGAGCGGCGTTTCCATAAAAGCCACGTTAGGCGATTTACAAACTCTCGTTTATGCAGCTCTTCCAGCTCAAGAGTCTGCACGAGTTCCCGCTGAAATTCAAGTGCTCGCAAGCTTGCTTCCACGACTGATTCCATTTTTCCAGGCTTGCGCAGCGCTTCAAATACGTGGTTTGGAACTTCGGCAAACAACTGATGCGTATGGACGATTACAACGCTCGTGGGGGACCATTGATCCAGCGCATCTAGATATTCGTTCGTCGGGGTTTCCGCGAACTCGACGTCCGTGAGGATAACGCGTGGGATGTGCTCTGAAACGATTGCAAGGGCGACTGCGGGTGAATCAGTTGTTTGCACAGTCAATCCGCGCTGCCTCAACTCCTTTTCCAGATAATCTGAAAGACCTTTGTCCGTATCTACGATTAGAATATCAAGAAGGTTAGCCTTAAACAAGTAATGCTCCTGAGTTTACGCTTGCACGCAGCTTATAATAAGCCTAGCATCTTGCTCGCTTTTCTTCAAGTCGTAGAGACACGCATTGTACCCGTACTGGTACCAATCCGGCTAAACTCGTAGATGAGCCCTCCTGCCATCAGCCTTAGAAAGGATTGACGGGCTCCGGAAGCGCCGCACGTTGTAGGAGTGATCCCGGAAAACTGGCGAAGATTCGCGGGGATAATTCTAGTTTCCTGGGCACTTTTTCCGCACTGCTCGGCCATTCAGGGACCGCCAGAGACAGTCAAAGACGGGAATGCCAACCTATCGAACTGGGATTTTGAAACGCAAGGTACTGTCTCACTGGATGGAACATGGCATTTCTACTGGAATCAACTAGTTACATCATCCTCGCGCCCCGAGGGTTTGGATTTTCTTCAGGTCCCCGGCGCATGGAATGCATTCGTTGCACGCAAGTCTTTATCCAGGGAACCGGGGATTGGCTTTGGAACCCTGCATGTGCACCTTCAACTTCCGCAGCGTGATGATCTGGTGCTCTCGAATGCCTGGACTGCAAGTGCCTTTCGAATGTACTGTGATGATCGCTTACTTGCGTCATCCGGGCGCGTCTCAGCCATTGAGAGTGAAAATGTTCCGATTAACGTTCGGACCACCATTGCCCTGGGTCATTGTCCAGGTGGTAACCTTTACTGGCAAATCTCCAATTTCCATCACGATCTCGGTGGCGCACGCAACGCTATACGGTTGGGTACGCGTGAGGCTATTGAACGTGAAGTAGCTCGCGACGACCTTTTAACATTTGGACTGATGGCTCTAACAGCTTTTCTGGGATTGTCCTACTTTAGTTTGTGGCTCCTGAGACGCAACCAGACAGTGTACTTGCTGTTTGCCGGAACCTGCTTTGCAACCCTGGCCTTTCAGTTAGCCGGAGCTAAAGCCTTACAGCGACTGTTCTCGGGAGATTGGTTTGAAATCCAGTACAAACTTGGAACAATAGGAGCTGCAGCAGGTTTGGCCTTAATCCTTGCTTTTTCGCGATCCATGTTCGATCGATTCGTTTCAATCTGGATCGTGACTGTATTCTCTATAATATCGATCCTGCTATCTCTATGTTTCCTCCTCGTCAACGTTCGCGACTTCGCATTCTACCTGCCGATCTTCTTCGCGTACCTTGTGCTTGGGATTTTGATTGGATTTGTCTGCGCGTTTAGGGCCGCGGTTTCCGGGCGCCCCAATGCAGTCATGTTTACCATGGGCCTTGGCATACTTTTGTGCGCCAGCTTGCATGATATACTCATACTGCGCGGTGGGATTCCTGGAGTTCGGTTACTGGGACTTGGTTTTTCCGGAATGCTTGCAATGCAGGCCTTAATGCTTGTGCGAGTCTTTGCAAAAGCCAGCGAGGCGGCGGAGACTCTAAAAACAAGATTGCAGGCAGAGGTAGTATCACAGGGATCCAAGCTCGATCGACAAACAGCACTGCTCGAGTCCGCTTCAGACATGTGGCTTATTGCTGACGAAACGGGAACTATCCAGGACGCAAGCCCCAGGCTCTGCATGATGCTACGTTACAAGCCGCAAGAACTCCATGCGTTACAGATGCAAGAAATTGAGGCACCACCCGTGCAGCCAGCAGACTGGTTGAGTCTAACGACACAGCTCCGCGCATATCATGGCAATCTACTTCGCAAAACTACCTGGGTCACAAGCGACGGTCGGGTATTTCCGGTAGTGGCATCGCTTTCCATGCATGAGTTTGACGGGAAGACCTATGTAGTGTGCCTGGGTCGCGATGATTCTGAGCAGCATCGCACGCGTCAGACAATTGAACAGCAAAGACTCGATCTGAACACTCTGATGGATAACGTCCCTTCTTTAATTGGTTACTGGGATGCAGATCTCAGAAATCGATTTGCTAACAAGGCCTACATGGAATGGTTCGGAGTCGACGCTGCAAACGTCCGCGGAAAACATATTCGCGAAGTCATCGGCGAAGAGCGGTACGTGTTAAATCTACCCTACATAGAAGGAGCTTTGCGCGGAGAGAAGCAGGTGTTTGAGCGAACCATTCCAACGCCAGCCGGAGAAACCTATCATTCGCTCGCTCAATACATTCCGGATCTTCAGGGAACAACGGTGCGGGGCTTCTATGTGATAGTCACAGATATCTCCGCACTAAAAAAAGCAGAGATCGCCTTACGAAAGGCCAAGGATGAAGCGGAGGCCGCAAGCAATGCAAAATCGGCATTCCTTGCGAGCATGAGTCATGAAATTCGAACGCCAATGAATGCGATCCTGGGCTCAGCACAGATCTTGCGGGAAACGGCACAGGACGCCGAGCAACAGAAATACCTGGAAATCTTGCGATCCTCGGGTGAAACGTTGATAGCAATCATCTCTGATATTCTGGATCTTTCGAAAATCGAAGCTGGCAAGATGGACCTTGAACCTTCGCGCGCAGACATCGGTGAGATCATCAAGGAAGTGGCCGAAATGCTGGGGCAGCAAGCGCAAAGGAAAGGTTCAATCCTGAATCTGGATGTGGCAGCGATTCCCCCGGTTCAAATAGACAGAATGCGGCTCAAACAAGTTTTGCTAAATCTTGGCAGCAATGCAGTTAAGTTCACGGAAACTGGGACTATTGATTTTACAGCCTCAATCTTAAATGAAACAACGGAGCGAGTGGAGCTGAAGTTCTCAGTGCGTGACACAGGCATTGGTATCCCGGCCACTGAACTTCCCCTACTGTTTCAACCATTCACTCAGATCAAGAGCCGGGCATGGAGTGATCCGGAGCGGCAACAAGGCACAGGTCTGGGCCTCGCCATTTCCCAGAAAATCGTTCAAATGATGGGCGGCAACATTGAAGTTAAAAGTGAGGAGGGTCGCGGATCGGAATTCTATTTTAGTATTGAGTGTGACATTCTAGATCAGGCGGCGCCCGCATCAGACAAAACAGTCCTCAACAATCTTAAACCAGTTACGATTCTTCTGGCAGAAGACAATCCAGTAAATCAGATGATTGCTGAGGCTATGCTTCGTGGACATCATGTAACTCTTGCGGGCAACGGGAGAGAAGCACTGGATCACCTTCGCGATAAGCGATTCGATGTAGTTTTCATGGATCTTCAAATGCCAGAGATGGATGGCCTGGAAGCGACGCAGCGAATTCGCGCCGGAGAGTGCGGTGATGAGAACGCTAAAATTCCGATTATCGCAATGACAGCCTATGCAACACAGGATGTTCGCGAGCAGTGCGCTGCGGCCGGTATCAATGTGTATATTACTAAACCTCTTGACCAGGCAAGACTACTCTTTGAAATTTCTCAGATTCAGCGCGGCGAGTTTTGATCCTGTAAGTATTGGTACGGATCATAAGAGCAGCAGTACCAATTGCGAAGTAAGACGCTTGCGTCTATACTTCGAGCATGTGGAAAGCACAAAGCCACTTCAAGTCTACAAATGAGGCTGAACACAAAACCCGAGCAATCCTCATTGGGTTCAGCGAGCAGGTAGAACGCGATATCGTCGAAGCTCTAGCAGAGATGGATATTGCTGTGGATTGTGCGCAGGCCCGGAAACCAGGCGATTTGGACATTTGGGCCGATCATGAGCTTGTAATCATTGAAATGCCGGCGAATGATGCACCAGGTTTCTCTTTATTTTGTCAGAGTATACACAGCGAAAATTCCCTTACTCAGATAATTGCAATTGCAGATAATCCTGATCCCGAGGAAGTAAAATCCTCCCTACAGGCAGGTGCCTGCGATTGTCTCAAGCTCCCGATTCACCGGGGCGCAGTGCAGAGATCCGTTTCCAACGCATTGAGAATCAGAGAACTGGCAAGAGCAAACAAAACGCTGGCCGAGGCTTCAGAAATCGAACGCTACCATTTTGACAATATTTTGAATCATGCTGGCACAGCCATTATTGAAACATCACCTGAGCTAACCATTCTGTTCGTAAACCGCGCAGCAGAGCGGGTTCTGGGAATTGATCGGTCTGAAATAGTAAACCGCGGGCTATTAGACGTATTTTACCCCGATCCTGACTATGCAATCGGTGTGCGCGAGATCTATGAATCAACCGTGCTTGCAGGCCTTGCACCAAATCACGTTTTCCAAACCACAATTCAATCAAAAGATGGCGAAGAACGGACTATTCGGTGGACTGCCAGCACATATCCCTCGGCTGAGGGTTTGCGTATAGTTAATGTTGCAGAGGATATGTCGCATGCCGCAACGCTGGAAGAACGCGTTCGCTCACTCATAGGCCAGCTCAATCACAACAATCATTTACTCCACACGATCAACGAGAAGAATGAGCGACTACAGACAATGGTTAGACAATATATTCCGCGAACAGTCTGGGAACGCGCAGATCTCCATGCAAGTCAGGGCGCCATCAAGATTGCGCCGCAACGCTCAGAGCGGACGTGCGTGTTTCTTGACATTGCTGGATTTACATCGTTTTCCGAACAGAACGACAGCACGGAAGTCATCCGCTTCTTGAATCAGGCATTTGCCGGGATCACCCAGGTCATCTATCGTTTCCACGGCGATATTGATAAGTTTATGGGGGATGCTTGTTTCGCCATTTTCGAGTCCCCCCTGGATGCGTGCAAAGCCGCGCTCAAAGTCCAAATCTTCATGCATCGATTGAACGGCGTCCGTACTGAAGCTGGCAAGATTTCTTTACCGTTGCGCTGCGGCATCAGTACCGGGGCCGTAATACGTGGAAATGTTGGTGGGCATGAACGGAAGGACAACACTTTGATTGGAGACGCAGTCAATACAGCAAGCCGACTGGAAAGTCTTTGTGTGCCGGGCCGCGTTCTAATCGGCGAAACAACATATAAGCAAGTTCAAAAGGACGTGGAGACTTCCGGCGAAAACCTGGTCCAGATACGCGGGAAAGCCAATCCGATTCATGTATATTACATTCGCAATATCAATCAGACTCAACCGATAACCCAGGACGCCGAGGCAAAATATGATCTTACTTGTAGATGATTCGCGGGCACAACACGCCCTGCAGGAAAAAATATTAACGACGCACGGAATTCCAGCTGCGCAGATTCGCAAAGCATCGCATGGTGAGGAAGCCCTGAACTGCATGCGGACAGATTGTCCGCGCCTAATGGTTCTTGACTGGAACATGCCTGGAATGACAGGGCTTGAAATAGTTCGCAAGGTGCGCGAAGAAAACAAAGAGATCGCAATTGTAATGGTGACTTCAGAAAGCGATCAGCAACGGTTCATAGAGGCACTTGAGGCAGGCGCAAATGGATATATCACTAAGCCCATAACCTCAAACTCCCTCTGGGAGGCTGTTCAACCATATCTCACTTGATTCCAGCGTGCGAATCTCCTCTGTTGTCTATGAGTTCAGCTCGGTTACTTGCTGTTGATAGGAAACTCCTGGCGGAAGAGATTCAGAGACATCTGATTCGTGGGTTTCTGATCCTGGCTCTGATCGTTGCTTATGCAACATTGTTTATCTTTTGTGCACATGAAGTTGGCCCCACAATCAGGATTTTTGCCGGTGCTTACGTTGTTCTGGCTGCTTTCTTCTGGGGATTGCCGGGCGGTTTGACGGTTGCTATTCTAAACATTGCAGTGCAGGTTGCACTTCACGACATCGTTCATCTTCCAATGGAAGGAGGACCCCTGGGTCCTATCTCGATTCTGTTGTTGGGGGGGATCGCCGGTAAGATGCGTGACATGGCCGTCGATACTAAAAGAGAACTGTTACGTCGTCTGCGCGCTGAAGAGGAAATGCGCAAGACAAGGGATCTGTACCAAACAGTTATTCTTTCTGCATCAGACGCAATACTCATTATGGATCCAAAGTCCCGTGAAATCGTGGATGTAAATCCGGCAGCTGCACAAATGTACAGACGCACGCAGCACGATTTGCAAGGAACGTCAATCGACGAACTGAGTACGAACCCAGAAACAATCGATGCAATCCTGGCACAAGTACGTCCAGGTGAGCGGAGAAACATTCCACTTCGGTTTCACAGACGAAGCGATGGCTCGATCTTCCCGGTAGAAATCTCCATTGGCAGATTCAATGTTGATGGTCGAGACCTGGTCTGCGGAATTGTGCGCGATATTACAGAACGCCACCAGCAGAAGATTGAGACAGAACGGTTCAGAATCTTGTTAGATCACGCAGCCGAAGCAGTTGTGATTTCCGACCCTTCTATACTTGGTCAAATCATTGATGTAAATGCGCGCGCATCGGGGCTGCTTGGATATTCGCGCGAAGAACTTCTGAAAATGCGAATTGCGGATATCGAAGTGGAGTTCCCTGTCAGGACGCAAGAAGAATGGATATCGCACATCGCACAGCTACGCTCAGCTGGCAGACCGGTAACGGTTGAAGGAATCCATAGGCGTAAAGACGGTTCAACTTATCCGGCAGAAATTTCTGTATCACTTGTTAGGTTTCTAGACGCAGAATACGTCCTTGGAGTAGTGCACGACGTTACTGAGCGGCGCAGATTGGAAGCGGATTTACTACAGTCGCGCACCATGGCCCAGGAAGCAAATCGCGCCAAGAGTCTATTCCTGGCCACCATGAGCCACGAGATACGAACACCTCTAAATGCAGTGCTGGGCTATGCGGAACTAGTAGCCAGAACAAACTTAAATACAGAGCAACAAGAAATGCTTCTGGGGCTCACAGCTTCAGGCAGTGCACTGAGAGGTCTCCTTACGGGGCTACTCGATGTTTCAAGCGTGGAGGCTGGCGGCATACGGCTGAATCAGGAAGATTTCGATCTATTGGATCTGATCGAACAGGTGCGCCTAACGTTCGCAGAACGGGCTAGCGTCGCACAAATCAAGCTTGAATGGAGCGTGGACGGGAAAACGCCACGCAGAGTGCACGGAGACCGTACCCGTTTACTTCAGATTTTGACCAACATAATCGGTAATGCTGTTAAATTTACGAAACAAGGAAGTGTGAGAGTATCATTTGGGCTGGATAGGGCTGCCTCCGGGTCCGGCCTCAGGGTTGTCGTCGCAGATACTGGGATAGGTATCGCAGAAGAACATCAGGACTCGTTATTTTCGCTCTTCCACCGAGCAAACACCGGGCTTGACGGAGCGGGAATTGGTCTCTATCTTGCACGTACGATAGCCCGAACCATGGGAGGGGACGTAACCCTGGCCGGGTCAACTGCCCGTCCCCCCGACATGATCTCCAAACGGGGCGCCACCTTTATGATTCAAGTCCCGCTAACTGTCATTGAATCCCTGGCGCCTCAGCCACGCGCACTCACGGCCCGGTCTTGCAGAGTCCTTCTGGTAGAAGATAACAAGGTGAATGCAAAGATCCTGGAAGCGTTGCTCGTTGGGCTTGGTGCACAGGTTGCTCTGGCCGCGTCAGGAAAGGAGAGCTTACGCGCCGTTTCGATTCAGGATTTCGATTTGATTTTACTGGATTTAGGACTCCCTGATATGGAGGGACTTGAAGTATTTCAACAAATGCGAGCCAGCAATGTAACGGTACCAATCGTTGCCCTTACTGCAGCAGCTCTTGAGAGCGATCGGGAGCGATGCCTTGATGCTGGCATGTCGGACTACGCGGCAAAGCCTATCGGTAGCGACGGCCTTGCTGAAATCCTTAACCGTTGGTGCAGCTGATTCAATTCGCAAGCAAGCTACTTGCTGATTGAAGAGCGTGGTGTAGTTCGTTTCGACGAACCGGCTTGGGCACCACAAAATCAAACCCTGCCTCCAGAATGCTGCGGACTTCAAAGGGCATGGCACTTGCGGTTACAGCGATAAGGACGGTACGTGCTGCAGCAGAATCCAGCTCAATCTGGCGAATGGCCCGCGCAACAGAAATCCCATCCATAACAGGCATTTGAATATCAAGGATCATGAGCGCATAACGGTTAGCCTTCCATGCATCCAGGGCAGCGGCACCGTCTGTGGCTTGTTCGGGTTGTATGCCAAGCTCTGTTGCAAGTGCAACCGTAATGGTCAAGGAGACCACGTCATCATCAGCGATCAATACACGTGTCCGCGGAGGAATCATAGCAGGTATCATCTCAGCGGGCTCCGTTAACTTCTCCTCAACACCCTGATGAACGGGAATCTTGAAGTTGAACTCTGTTCCCTTACCAACTTCGCTGTGTACACCCAGTGCTCCACCGAGTAGCCTCACCAGTTGATTTGCAATGAACAGGCCAAGCCCCGAACCAGCCGCGTTACGCGTCTGCACGCGAGCGCCAGTCTGGAATTGCTCAAAAATCAAAGGCAACATGGCTTCAGGTATACCGATGCCGGTATCCGACACTGCGAAATCCAGGATTATTGATTCCGATTGGCGTCCTGCAAGACCGCACGACACACCAATTCGGCCACTTTCGGTGAATTTAAGCGCGTTCCCCAGTAGATTCAGAAGGACCTGCCGCAAGCGAAATGGATCAACCAGAATGTTGGCAGGAACCCGCGGCGATATATCAAGCTCTAGCTTGTTTCCATGTAATAAAGCCTGCCCCGCAACGAGTCCCACTGTTTGCTCAAGGAATGATCGCAGATTGATATTTGTTTCAGTCAGCTCCATTTTTCCTGCTTCCAGTCTTGAAAGATCGAGAATATCATTTACAAGTTGAAGCAGGAATTCTGCTCCATTGCTTATAGTTCCTGTCTGCCTTCTTTGCTCCGGCGTTAAATTTGATTGATCAAACAGTTGAAGTGTACCCACAATCGCATTCAGCGGCGTGCGCAAGTCGTGACTCATAGATGCAAAAAAGTCACTCCTGGCACGACTGATAGTCACAATCCGTTCTTTTTCCTTCTCAATACGGTTTACGCGACGCGCCACAAGGGCGGCCATAAAGAAGACAAAGGCGATCGCGGCAAACTGTGACACGTGAGCTGTCATGATGTAGTTTTGATTGTGTAGAAAGTCGTTTAACGTCGCAGAAAGCGGAAGTAAACCCGCAAGCAGGAAAAGAATAGCATCCTTCCTTCCGATTACGATCTGGGAACTCACCAGGTAGATTACGAATAGCCATGAGCATCCAAGACCGGCTAATGCAAGATAATAGGTTTGGGTATAAATCAAACTATCCGTTAACACCACAATTATCGACAGTACACCGCTCAGCCCCATAAGCCCTCTTAGGACAAAAAGGCTAGTCTGCTGCCGTGTAGCAAACAATGCGAATATGAGCGCGGCGAAAACTGCGGGGATCAGAATGAACGTGAGGTACTCTGCACGGTAATTCAAAGCGAATGGTATATCAAATGCCTGAACAAATACGCGGTGCTCTGTTAATCCGGATCGAATCGCCATCAGAAAAGTGAAGATACCAAAATACAGAAACTCTTTGTGCCGCCATGCACCCAGGTAAACCATGATGAAAAGCAACGCGAAGGCGACAAAGAAACCTGAAGCAACCCATTCCATACCCGATTGACGTGTCCATTTTGCTTCCAACTGATCTGAACGGCCAATGTAGATTGATTTCCATAGCCCCGCATTGCGATGGTGAAAATTTGAAACCTCGACTAGAATCTCAACTTCACTCTGGTCGGGTAGCCTAACCAGCTGCGGTTTGAGCTGTGGTGTAGTATCCCCAGGGGACAGGCCAGGCTGGCCAACCGCAGAGCTGAAGTTTCCATTTAAGTAGAGCCGATAGGCGGAATGAATATTCGGTATAAAAAGCGATAAGCTATCTTTCCGATCTGCTGGAAGTAGCAAGCGCAACCGGAAAAGTCCAACGCCTCCGGGTGCTTTGCCCGCTGTGGTCCAGCTACCAGGCACCACGAAAGAAACTGGTTTGATTTTTTGCCCGGCGAGCTCTCGCGTTGCCCCAGGAAAAAAATCCCATTCTCCGTCGAGCTTGACCTCCCGGTCAAGCACCAGGGCGCGCAAATCCATAATTCCGTCTTGGGCCACAGAACCCCTGTCAGGTGTACAAGCAGCAAGCACCAGGGCAACAAGCGCGACCGGAAGTCTACCGTGATTGGCACCGCTACGGTTGATCCTGAGATTCATCATGGTTCTGTCAAATGCTGCCTTCATCCTTTCTTTCCCCGAGGCTGTTACGACGCAAAACGATTTCTGCAAGGACGCGTTTTCTGTTGGGTTGTGCTGCAGAATGATCTATGATTGAGTTTAATGCTACGCTGCCTCCCACTTGCTCAAGGGCTTCCTGAATTACGGGTAGACCTATTCCCAGGCTCAACTCTTCATCTAGAAACTGATCGTTTAGTATATTGCTGAGCTTTGCGAAGGGCACAAAGGCAGAGCGAACCCAATCCGCCGGGAGCTCTGCTATTTGATCGCTCAGGATGGAAATGGAAAGCCAGGCGTTGCTAACAAACCAGGCAATGTTTACTATTGAACGCGGCGGTGAATACTTGTAAGCATTTGTAAGTAGCTCACGAATGGCCAGCTCAATCGCCTTACGACTCGTTAGAATCGCAAACTCCGGCGTAGCGTCCGGAATGGGTTCAATCGTCAGCGTTTGATTTGAAATACATCGAAATTTTTCCACGGCTGCAGCAGCGTTCAATATGCAATCGCTTAAGTCGGTTGCATTTACAGTCTCTAGTTCGTAACGATCTTTATCAATGCGAGTAAATCGCTCTATGGAATTTAGCCAGTCGCGCACAGCGCGCGCATCCTCTGCAAGTGCACCAATGAACTCCTGAGGAATCTGGCGAATCCCGCGATCGTCAGCAGGCAGCATCTGGAGAAACTCTACCTGGCTTACCAGAGCGCCCACGCCGCGTCCTTGTGAAATCGCATGACGCAAATTGCTAACAAGACTAATACCATATTCAATCAAGCGTCTCGACTCAAACCCTCGTTTCCATATCATGCGATCCAGCTGGTTTACAAACCTGCGCCGATCAAGTGACTCAATGCGGCGCGCTTCGCTTAATTCCCGGCGCAGATCGAGAATCTGCTTAATTCGTCCCAGGAGCACAGTCGCGGCCACGGGTCTGCGAATCCATTCGCTTAGATTCTCCGGCCGTGCAGATATTTGATGGTTTGTGTTAGCGCTTTTTGTTAGAAAGATGACAGCGGAATCACGGATCCAGATATTCAAAGCTTCAATGAAAGCGGGGACAGAGAGTCCAGGAAATGCAGCTTCAGTCAGGATCAAGTCAAATAGCTGGCCTCCAGCAAGCGATCCAATGGCTTCAGGGGCACCACAGGCCTCAGTAACTGCAAAACCGTTTTGCCTCAGAAACTCAGCAAGCTTGCGCAAGGATTCCTTGTCCGGATCAGCAAGAAGAATAGATTCAGAAGGGCCTGGCATTTCAGTCACAAAAGATCAGTTCAGAACTTGCTTGATGATATCCAGGAACTGAGCGGGCTGGAATGGCTTTACGATCCAACCATTTGCCCCAGCTTCAAGGCCTGCCTGCTTAATGTTGTCATCGAATTCAGTTGTCAAAGTCAGGATTGGAACTGAATCATTGGCGCGCCTGACCTCGCGTATAAACGTTATTCCGTCCATCACGGGCATGTTAATGTCCGTTACGATCAAACAGATTTCATTTGCAGCCAGCTCGCCAAGCCCTTGCTGTCCATCTCCTGCAGTGACTACTTTAAATCCACCAAACTCAAGGGTTTGCCTCACCATGTTGAGCATGGCTGGTGAATCATCGACTGCTAAAATTGTTCTCATATCATTCTCCTCAACCCGCACTTCGCGGGAAAATCGTAACGTTAGGCGCATTGAATTCGTAATACCTTGCCAGTCCACATTCGCGAATAATGTAGTTATCGACGTACCCCTGTACGCTTTCCGCGGATCCCAAAACGAGCACACCATTTGGCTTCAAGCATTTTCTGAAACCCTCAAGGACCAGACGGCGGAGGGGATGATCAAAATAGATCAATACATTGCGGCAAAAAATAATATCATACTGGCCCCGATACGGCAGGTCCTGTAAATTATGAACTTCGAAGTCCACCTTTGCGCGAAGCTCTGCATTTACCTGGTATTGTGTGTCAGTAACTCTGAAGAATCGTGAAAGAAAATCCTCGGAAAGTCCGCGCCCAATTGCATGAGAGGTGAATATCCCCTGTTTTGCGCGCGCAATGGTTACGGAACTAATGTCCGTTCCCCGCATATCTGTGCGTTCAAATACTTGCGGAAACGCTTTTTGTAAAATCATGAGGATAGAATATGGCTCCTGCCCTGTTGAGCAACCAGCCGACCAGATACTCAGACGCCCGGTCTGCGAACGATTGAGCCATTCTGGGATGATCTGGGCCGCCAGTGCCGTGTAGAGGCTTTCGTCTCGGAAGAACAATGTCTCATGTGTGGTAATGCGCTCAACAAAATCAGAATACGCGAGGGGGTCTGAGTCAATTGTATGTGCTAACGAATCATACGATTCGCAGCCGTACGCTGACAACATTGAAGCCAAACGCCCTTCGATTAAATAATTCTTGTCCAGTCCCAGATCAAAACCTGTGCGCTCACGAATCAGCTTTCTGATGCCGGCTAACGTGTTGCCTTCTTCCTCGACTCGATCGATTAGCGTCATGGCTTACTTCCAAAACGCTGCAGTATCTTTTCGGTCAGACCAGGGATATCAAGAACTCCATCCACCAGACCGTCCCGGACTGGCCCTGCGGGCATTCCATACACAACGCAACTCTCTGGATCCTGCGCAAACACTGATGCATCGCATTTTCTCAGCGTCCTGATACCATCGAGGCCGTCTTCTCCCATGCCTGTCATAATCAACGCCATGGCTTTGCCTCCATAAACATCAGCAACAGATCGAAACAGAATGTTCACGGACGGTCGGCAATTGAGCTCAGGCGGCACGTCGGTGATCTTGATATGAACGCCAGTTTTATTACGTTCCACTATCATATGGCGACCGCCAGGTGCAATGTAGACATTTCCTGATTCCACTTGCATGTCGTTTGCAGCTTCAACAATGTTCAGGTTACACAAACCGTTGAGATGTTGCGCGAGTTGTGCGGTGAACATCGGAGGCATGTGTTGCACTACAAGGATGGCACCATTCAGTCCTGCCGGAAGGCCAGTTAGAAGCTGACGCAGAGCCACGGGGCCACCAGTTGAAATGCCGATTGCGCAGACTTCAACAGTGCCGGTTATAGTCCGAACCGGGAGAGCCTGCACAGCCCGCAGAGATCGCTCGCGACGACTACGCGCGATTGATTTGATACGTGATATCAGATGCTTTTGGAGGTAGGCTGAGATGTCTGCATCCCCCGAAGGCTTTGTCACAAAATCCAGGGCCCCAAGTTCCAGCGCCTGTAAAGTTATACGAGCACCTTCAACGGTGTGGCTGCTGAACATGATTACGCCAACGCGCGGCCAATTCTCCCGAATGATGCGCAGCGTAGCCAGCCCATCGAGTTCAGGCATCTCTTGATCAAGAATTACAAAGTCGGGCTGATAAAAGCGAATTCGCGGCAGGGCCAACTTGCCGTTGGTTGCATGCGAAACAACTTCGAACTCAGCGTCTTTCGCGAATTCGCGCGCTATCCAGTTGCGGTACGCTTGCGAATCATCTACAAGCAATATACGAATGGGTTCTATTCCCTTAGCCGGAGTTTGATTCTCTTCTTTCATCAGATTACTGCACTTCACTCAACGTGGACGGAGAATCTCCGAGGGATTCAATATCAAGATAATCTCACCAGCTACATGAATTACTTCCGAGACCAGCAATCGCTGTGCCTCCGTAAGACTTGCTGGCGGTGGTTCTGTGGAATCAATCGAAACGATATCCGTTAATGCATTCGCGCACAGCGCCACATGTTGCTCGTTGTGTTTTACACGAACCAGTATGCTGACATCGCTGAGTCGTGCGCTACTAGTCGGCTCCATCATTTTCTGCAAGTCGACTACCGTCACAATATCACCGCGCAGGTTGGCAACGCCAAGGACGTATGGCGGAGCATGAGGCAGATGATAGACAGTTGCCAGTTCTTTCACTTCGCGACAAGACTCAAGAGGCAGAGCGTAGCGCTGATTACCAGTCCGCCACGTAAGCAGTTGCTTTTGACTGCTCATATGGTTAACCCACCTGAAATTTCACCAATCTGCAAAGCGGCAGAGGTTAGATCTCTATCATGAAATCCTTCCTGGCGTAATCGATTCACAAATGCCGGGACATTGATCGCAAGCACCGTTCTATCGTTAATGATGGCTCGACCGCTTACAAAATCCTCGTCAAAACCATCGTGTTGGATTTCACCCAGACTCTTCTCAATCGTGTGAATTGCATGGGCTGCGAGTGCAATGGTGGTACCGTCTGCACTCAACAGAACAAGGAACGACGGAGCAACCGTTGACTTATCTTTTGTTCCAAAAGAAATTCCAGGATGAATTACCGGGATAATCTTGCCTGTGTGTTTGACAACGTCTCGGCCCATGACACGCTCTATGCTGCCTGGTTTGACGCGCTCTATACGAGGACTATAATCCGTTGAGACTGCGAATCTCTGTCCGTCACTATCAAAAAGAACATAACTATCCAGATCCGCAGTTGCAAGAAGATCGGAATCGCGAGCCTCCGCGTCTTGCTCTCCTACAAATTGAAGTCGAGCAAAACGAGCAAGACCGGCAGAATCGAGGATCGCAGTGATACTCCCGTCGCCCAGGACAGCGGCACCGGCGTACAATTCCAATCCGGCAAAATGGGTGCCCAGAGGCTTTACTAGAATCTCCTCAGGATTCCCAATTTCATCTACGATTAATCCGTACCGGTTTCTTTCGCTCTGAACTACAACTAGAAAGCGCTCCTGTTTTGTTTCGGTAGATGGGCCCTGAAGTAGCTCGCCCAGATCCAAAAGAGCAAGAAGTCGCTCACGAAGCGTGTACACAAGACAGCCTCCCAGTTGCGAAACTTGAGCCGCGTCCAATCGTACTAATTCATCAATGTCAGTTTGTGGAATGGCAAAACTGCTGCCGCGAACTTTGACCGTGAAACAGGTTATAATTGAGAGTGTCTGCGGTAAGAGTGCCTCAAATTCTGTGCCCTTGCCGGGGCGGCTACTAATGCTAATGGTCCCGCCGATTCGTTTGAAACTTTCGCGGACTGCATCCATACCAACGCCTCTACCAGAGGTTTCAGTAACCGTCTCAGCTGTTGACAATCCCGGTAAGAAGATGAGTTCCGCGCATTCATCATCGGACAACCCTGCGGCATCTGAGGCGGTGATTAGATCTCTGGCAATTGCTGAACGCTTAAGTGCTTCCAGATCAAGGCCCTTTCCATCATCTCGAATTGTAAGAGCTACATTTCCGTTTCGCACAGCAGCGCTGATTCTGATTTGTCCAATTTCTGGTTTCCCAAGTCGAATACGCTCAGCTGGCAATTCAATTCCATGATCAATTGCGTTGCGTACCATGTGCAATATCGCCTCGCCAATGACGTCCATGAGATTCTTGTCCAGTTCAACCTCTTCGCCATCGAAGCTAACGTTAACGGTTTTACCGGTCAGCCTTGCTACATCGCGCACTGTTCGCGGAATCCGCCGGAACAATGAACGTACTTCCTGGAGCCTGGTTCGCATGATTTCTTCCTGCATGCGCGTAACCATCTGACCAAGGCGGCTTCCAACCAGATGTAAGCGCGGATCATCATGCTTGAGAATCTGCTGCATCAGTTCGTTGCGAGCTCCAACCGTACTGCCTGCAAGATTTATGAGGCGATCAATCAACGGCAGCGGTACGCGCAAATGATCGACGGCAGCTGCAGGTTCAATCGCCTCTGCATTCTCTACTTCCGCAGGGATCTCTCTGGCTACCGTAGGTGCTGGTTTATCCGGGACAATTGTTCTTGCTTCTGGCTTAACGGCTGCTGGCGGAGTGGATACGATTCGAATCCGTTCAGCCTTAATACCATAGCGCTCCAGACCGGCTCGACCGGGATCTTCACTTGCAAACAGCAACAGGGCGGGCAATGCCCCACCATTCTGCTCTGCAAGTTCAGGTATTTCTGAAAATCGTAGCCTGCAAGTTAGCAATTCGCCAGCTTCGATTGCGGCGCGACAATTCGACTGAAACCCATTCAAAGTGGCGTCAGCCTGCCTTGCAATATCGACGTATGCAAGGGCCAGTTTTTGACCTTTGCTCTGTACTTCGCGCAGTAAGCGGGCGGCAATCTTTATCTTTTCGGGTGCAGCCTTTTGAACTTGCTTATGGTTGACGTTATGCGACACTTCCGGCCGTACAGCCTCCGCCACAATGCCCGCAGCATCAATCTTTGCTTCCATGTCCATCCCATGCGTCAAAGTTGCTTCTGGATTTGCCAGGGCTGTGCGTATCCAATCTACTGACTCAAGGATGAGATCAATCAGGTTCTGATGAACATTAACCTTACCGGTTCTGACCTGATTGAGTAACGTTTCAAGACTATGGGTTACAGACGTTAAGCGACGATTTCTGAATATTCCAAGGTTTCCTTTAACGGTATGGATAAGCCTAAACAGCTCATTAAGAATATCTGTTCCAGACTCATGCTCCAGACGCAGAGCTACTTCTTCAGAGCGATCAAGAAGATCCCTGGATTCTGCGATAAATTCCTTATGCAGGGATGCTGTATCAAAATCTGCTGCATTCATCAATTTGCCCCATCAGTCAAGTTTACAAAATCTGGCAGACCAAGAAAGTTCAGCAGAATGGCGCCTGAAGAATTGGTCTGTACACTCACGCTTTTTCCCAACAATGTTAGAGTTCGAATGAAGCCAATAATGAAGCCGAGGGAAGCCGCGTGCATGACCTCCGTGTCGCGTAGAGTTATCACTACATTCGTTGCCACTGCGAGATGGAGCCCCGTTAGTCGCTTCTTTAAGGCCTCTGGACTTGTTGCATCCAGATCATCCCTATAGAACATCACGTGCGACGTGTCTTGTTTTGTGTAAAAGTTCATTCCGTGTGCTCCATCTCTTGCTTTGACTAGTTAGATTCGACGACGCCTCTGCCGTTGAGAGATTGAACGGGGCGCGAGTTCATTGGAATCCGTTCTTTGTAGAAGCCAACCTGCTCCGCGGAAACGTAGATAGGATTCTTCATGACATGCCAATTCACACCCTCGCTGCAAGGAGGCGTTGTCAAAGAACCAGGGTAGTTGAAATAACTTCTTGAAGCTGGTAGAAAATCCGCCGGATTTATTGTGATCTCTTTTTGGACTCCGGGTTCTTTGGGCAGAGAATTCCAGACCAGATCCTGCGCGGGGTGTTTATTGCCTTGCTGAAGGAATACGCCCACCACTGCTAGCTCACCCGCTGCACTTTTGTGAACCAGATGCAACTCAAGCGGAGCACCGTAGCCCGATACTTTATGCTCTGATGGCGTATGATAATGCATCTGCAAGAGTGCATACGACTTACCGGCAACCGTTATGCTGTTGCCAGGGGCAAAGTTGACCCTGATGGTTTCTCCGTGATTGTTAAAGACCTTTCCGGCCGTGGGACCATAGTTAAACTGAATTGGCTGCACAGTGTTTGCAGCACTTGCAGGTAAGTCAATGGGCGACTGACTCTTGCCTTCGCTACAGCTGCCTCCCCAATTGCCTGGCCCGTGCGCGCCCTCATAACCCCATTCGTGCGCGGAGGCACAGTTTGCAAGCAGCAGGGCAACAGCTACCATGCTGAGAATCTGGCGGAAGTGTGAATTACTTCCTCCGTTTGTCTTCTTCTCGACGCTATCGTGATTGAATTTTGAAATCATTGTTTTTTCCTTTTGAGTTAGTTCTGGTTGGGTGATCACCCAACTTTGAATTGTTTTACAATTCCCTGCAAATCGACCGAAACACTCTTCAATGCTGTGGCCTGGTTTGCCACCTTCTCTGCATTGCGCGCGCCGTCCTGGGCTGCACCAGTAATACCTGCAATATTCTTTGTAACCTCATTGGCAGCCTGAGTAGACTGCATAACGTTACTCGCTATTTCTCGCGTTGTGATCGATTGTTCTTCAACAGCAGATGCGATGCTTCCGGTAATTTCGTTCACCTTCTCAATCACAGTTGCAATCTGGCCAATCGAATTGATTGCAGCGCTAACGCTGCTCTGCACCTCAGAGACGCGAGCTTTGATTTCGTCTGAAGACTTACTTGCTTGCCGCGCAAGCTCTTTAACCTCGGAAGCAACTACAGCAAATCCCTTGCCAGCGTCTCCGGCTCCGGCAGCTTCAATGGCAGCATTCAATGCCAGGAGGTTGGTCTGGCTTGCGATCTCTACAATGCCATCGATCACTTTGCCGATTTCCTTGGCATCCAGGCCTAGCTGTTGGATGACGTTATTCGCGTTTGTAGCCGATTCGTTCGCGTGGCGAGCAATCTCTGCTGCTTGCGAAGATTGCCGTGCAACTTCACCAATTGATGCTGACATTTCTTCTGTGGAACTTGCAACGGTTTGCATGTTCTGATTCATCTCCGTGGCGGCTGATGCAATACTCACGGATTGAGCTGACATCTGTTCTGTTCCAGCGGCCAGAACCTGACTTGCTTCACCCAGATCACTAGCTGATCCCTGTAAGTCATCGGTAGTCTTGGCCATGCCGCGTATGATACCCTGAATGGTTTCCAGGAATTTGTTTAGATTTCGTGCAAGGATTCCAAGCTCGTCGTTTGCTCCATCATCAAGCCTGGTAGTCAGGTCCCCTCTTTCCACTGCCTGAATCTTCTCTACTGCCTGATTCACGGGAGTCGTGACGCTCCGTATAATGGCAAGTATTAGGGATGCAAGGAGGAGTAGTGTCAGTACGATAGCAGAAGTCAGAGCTGCAATCTCAGTCCAGAGCTTTGCCAGCCGACTCTCCAACTCCGTGCGTGAAATTTTTTCAGCAAGATCTGCAAGGTTGCGATAACTGTGCAATGCCTGGGTTCCCAATTGAAAGTACTGGGACGGCTTCATTTCAAAATTTCCCTTTTCGATTTCCAAAACGGCGGCGCGGAATGCATTGCGCGCAACCTCTGCTTCCTGAAGCGCCTTTTCAATCTCTGCTTTGTATTCTGGCGCGTCTTCAATCAAGCCCTGAATGTCTCTTTCGGCCGACCGCAACATCAAAGCAACTTCAGCACGGGACTCGGTTAATTGTATGCGACTCCTTTCATCTAGCTTGCCTGCGTTCAAGGCTTTACTCCCAAGCCCACGTTCGATGCCTGTTGCTACTACAACGGGCGGTAACTCTTCTGAGAATACAAGGATTGCGTGCAGCGCAGCCCGATCAGGATCCTGGCGCAAATCCGAGCGAATGCCGGTCTCAAGGATCATGTCATTTGCAATTCGAACCAGATCACTGTGTAACTTGAAGTTTGCGTCGCTCTCTTTCTCTTCTCTGTAGCTCGTGCGTGCAATTTCCCAGCCTGCAGCGAGTTTTTCACCCATGCCTACGGTACCCAGCTCTTCACCATGCCGCGCATTCTTGTCTTTTATCTTTTCAATATGGCCTGCAATTTCGATCTCATTTTTTGCTAGCTCATCGTTCCGCGAACGATCACCGCGGATGAATTCCATGGCTAGAAACCGGTGATCCATCAGCGCCAACCGAATCGGTCGAAGCGCATCGATTAGTTCCATCCCTCTGAGCTCTTTACGCGTCTGGGACAGTTCCATGAGGGTTGTTCTGAGAAAGGCCATAGCAAGGATTATAGGTAAGATCATCGCAAGCACCAGCAAGAGCAGTAGTCTGGCTTTGATGGTTGTGCGTTTTAGAATTGGGTCATAGATTGATTTTGTTTGACTGGTCATGCAATTACTCCTGAAACTGAAGTAAGAGTATCCCAAATCTTGTAAAAGGGCAACTCGTACGGTTGCCGACTTTATCCGTACTGGTACTTGCGCCTAGATCAGCGCATTTTCAACCGCAAATCTGACCAATCCTTGCACATTGGAGATGCGCAGCTTGCGCATGATTTTGCTACGGTGCGTTTCAATTGTGCGTGTACTCAGAAATACTTTGGCCGCAATATCCTTGTTCATCATTCCTTTTGCGATCATCTTCAAAATCTCCTGCTCACGCGGAGTGAGCAGATGAATCGATTTGGCTGCGTCTTGCTGGAATTCGTATTCTTCTACCATCATGTCTCGGATAGCTCTGGAATAATACTTAGCACCATTCATGACAGTTCTCACGCTTTCTACCACCAGGTCAAATGCGTCATCTTTTAGTATGTAACCTTGTGCTCCCCGTGCCAGTGCGCTTCTAAAGTATTCTCTATCCTTGTGCATCGTGAGGGCTATCACACGTGTTTCTGGTAAAGTGTCCTTGATGTATTCCATCAGCTTCAAACCATCGTGACCTGGCATGGATAGATCCAGAAGAACTACGTCAGGTTTATGTTTCTCCAAAAGTGCTTCTGCCTCCTCTCCTGAGCAGGAAGCTACGATCCGCATGGTTTTTTCTTGTTCAAAGAGTCTTGAAAGGCCCATGCGAAAGAGCTTGTGATCCTCAATATGCATGATCCGCCAAACTGTGGCGTTTGATTCAGTCTTTGTGGATTTCGGATTCAAAACAAACCTCCGTACCTGCGTTTGCAATACGCCGAATTTCAAGCAACCCGTTCATTGCTATGGCGCGTTCTTTCATAAATAGCAGTCCCATTCCGTTGTCCTGACTGGCCGGTTCCAGCCCCTTGCCATCGTCGCTTATCGTTAGCGTAAGGTGACCCTCGTTTTCTTTGAGGAGTATTTCAATTTTTCCTGGATTCCCATGTTTGAGCGCATTTCCAATACACTCCTGAGTGATTCTGTAGATATGCAAATTCCACTGGGCTGGAAGGGCATCAAGCGAACCGTCAGTTGTAAACGTAAATTGCACGCCTGGATTTGCACGACCACATCCGTCGACTAAGTCTCGAATGGTCGCCACGAGGCCCAGTCGATGGAGTGCGATGGGCGTAAGGGAGTGCGCCAGATTGCGCGCCTCAGCGGTGATCGTATCAATCAGATCTATGATTTCAGTTCTTCTTTCATGTGTGGCGTTCCCTGGATCGAGTTCTTGCAGGTGGCTTTGCACCAGCAGCTTTAGAGTTAAAAGCGAAGTGCCGAATGCATCGTGGATCTCGCCAGCCACACGCCGCTGCTCGGATTCCTGGATTTGCGAAATGGACTGCGCCAGACTTCTCAGCTCGCGATTTTTTTCGTGTAGTTCTTTGGTCTTGGCTAAAACGGTGCGCTCCAAATCACGATTCAGATCTTCAATGCGCGTCTGCATTCGCTTAAGACGCAGCATCGATCCAACTCTCACGCGAAGTTCGTTTGGATCAACGGGCTTATTCAAATAATCCTGAGCAACTGCCATGCCGCGAATGATGTCGTCTTGTTCAACGCGAGCAGACACAATCATAGTCGGAATAAATGCAGATGGATGCTGGTTCTTAATGCTCTTAATCAGAGAGAGGCCATCTCCATCCGGCAAATTCAAGTCACAGATAACCAGGTCGGGCAGACATTTAAGGGAGATGTCCAGTGCTTCAGCTGTGGTATTTGCAACCCTCACGAAATGCCTGTCAAGCCGCAGTATCTCTTCGATCAAACGGACCATTACGGTGTTATCTTCAACCACCAGGATTGTTGCGGGCTGATTTTCCATTTCAAGCATTCTCATAAGTGGCTTATCCTATAAGATGGGATGCAGGCTCAGGCCGCCCAAGTAAGAAACCCTGGGCAAATGGACATCCATTTTCAGTTAGAAAGTGTAACTGGTCAGCAAGCTCAATTCCCTCTGCTACGACTTCAAGGTTAAGCTTGCTTGCAAGATCCAGAATATTGCGAACAATTGCAACCGCTGCGGGATCATGGGGCAAATCTCGAATGAAAGCGCGGTCTATTTTGAGCGAGTTAATTGGTAGCTCTTTGAGATAGATCAATGACGAGTAGCCCGTTCCAAAATCATCTATGGCAATCTTCACGCCGAGATCTGCAATCTCGCGCAGCATTCGCATTGCCAGGGGTGGATCTTGCATGGCTGAAGTTTCTGTGACTTCAATCTGTAACCCGTCAGCAGGTAAGCCAGACCGTTTTAGAATTTCAGAAACGGAAACTGCAAATCCCGGTTCGCTCAACTGGCGGGCAGAAACATTCACAGAAAGCCTGATAGCCTTGCCTGTCTTGACCCGAACCTCTTGCACTTCATTGCAAGCCCGCTCCAGTACCCAGGCGCCCAGAGCAATTATGAAGCCAGTGCGTTCAGCCAGAGGAATCCAATCTGCCGGTGGTCTAAATGTTCCGTCTGCTTGCGGCCAGCGAAGCAGGGCTTCCACTGCAACCGTTTCTCCCCCGCAGGCAGTAACGATTTTCTGATAGTAGATTTTCAGTTTTCCTGCTTCCAGATCGCGCCGCATTTCTGCATCGAGTATGACTTCCTCTACGAGTCGACCGTGACTGACCTGATTGCGGCGAAGTCTTGTGCTCACGGCTTGCAGTAGATCATCGGGTGCAAAGGGTTTGGGCAAGTAGTCATCTACTCCCAGATTCATGCCTTCGCGGATGCGGTCACTTTCCGTTGACACAATTATGAAAGGTATATGAGCCAATCTTTGACTTCGTTGCATGAGACGCATGACCTCAAACCCATTCATAGTTGGGAGAATCAAGTCACACAGAATGAGATCGGGAAACCAATCCGTGACGGCAGCTAACGCCTTGTCCCCGTCATCTACAACGAGCACAACATAGCCGGCGGTTTCCAGAATCATGCGCATTAATTGCGAAACTACGGCGTTGTCCTCCACCACCAGGATGTTGATGCCGACCTTTGGCTGGGAGGGTTTGATTAAAGGGGCGAGTTCTTTATTGCCTGGCATAGTTTTCCATTATACTCTATCCGAGAAAATAATGCCATCGCAACCAGCACCCGTTTGATCCGTACTGGTACGGACCACGCAGAATCAAAAAAAAATCGAGCCTGACAAGGCCAGGGAGTAAGTTGACGCATGGAGACATTGGATATTGGCAAGATTGCCTTTCTGCCCACTGAGTCACGCCTGGCTCTCCTCAAAGAGTTCCGGGAGCAAATACTCGAAGTTACCCTCATCGTGCGAGATGCTCTGCTTGCAGGTGATCTCAAAACGGCGGCCAAGTCTGCACACATGATTCGCAGCTCCTGTCTTGCACTTGGCGCAGAACAATTGAGCGCGGCATCCCTTAGAATCGAGGCCTCGGAAAAAGGTGACGTGAAAATCCCTGAGTCGCAACTCCTGTCCGAGTTCGTTAATGCAGTCGATGTGATTCTGCCCCAATTGGATATCGAACTCCGTTCCGGGGAAAACCCACCGGCCTAAAGCAGGATAGATGCAGAAGCCTTGGTTAGCCATGACATTTGTCAGGCCAGTTGTAAGCGCACTGCGGCCACAATGTCCTGGCGTGTGAAGGGCTTGGACAGAAAATCGCGCGCACCGGTCTGCATCCCTTCTCGAATCGTCTGGCGATCTTGCTTGGTTGAAACCAGGATGAATGGGATCTGCTTCATTTCCTCAGTTTCTTTCGCGCGCCGAATAACTTCCAAGCCGTCAACTCCTGGTAGCATCAAATCACAAAACACAAGGTCGGGTGGTTGCGCGAGGCAACTCGCCAACCCTGATTCCCCATCCGCTGCTAACTCAACGTCATGACCCTCGCCTTCGAGAATCATTCGCATGAAGTCTCGAACAACTTTGTTGTCCTCAATGACCAGGATGCGGGCAGATTCTTGAACGCCAGACATGAAATTGATTGTACGGCTCCCTGCGATTTTTTTCAATCTGCGGAATTACTTAAATCTTCAGTAGTGGTACGGATTGCAGGATCGCGTCCAGGGCCCTATAATCGCTTGGTGGCGTTTCACTCCATTTCTATGCTAAGCAAAGCCGGACAACTCGAGGTTGCTTTGCTGTTTCTCGACCAACTCAATACGTGCGAAGAGAGGCTGAACGAGTATCTTGAGAATCAAAACGACGATCGAATTAAACTCCTGGCGCATTCGCTTCGTGGCTCGAGCCTTGCGTTCGATCTTCCAGGTCTAGCGGCTGCCTGGGGAAACCTGGAGACTGCTGTAACAAACCGGGAAACGGGTCTGAGGCAATTGTCAGAAGAGATATTTCAGCTTACACTACCGGCTCGCAGGGAGCTTGAAGGATTTGTCGATAGATTGCGCGAAAGCGGGTCTGAAGGCACAGTGCCTTAGTGCACCTGAATCCAAAAAAAAAGCGAGAGCCTTTCAGCCCTCGCCTCTTCACGTCTGAATATTTCAGTCGTTCTTAGTAGCGTCCACCGCCACCGCGATTGCGGTCACGTCCACCGCCGCCGCCACCGCCACGGTTTTCCTGTGGTTTAGCTTCGCTTACTGCGATCTGACGACCGTCGATTTCTTTGCCGTTCAATTCTGAGATTGCATTCTGGCCGTCTTTTACGTTAGCCATTTCAACAAATCCAAATCCACGCGGACGGCCTGTTTCACGATCAGTGATAATTTTTGCTGAGAGTACGCTTCCTTTAGAAGCGAACTCATTGTGCAGATCTTCTTCCGTTACTGAGAACGGTAGGTTTCCTACGAATAGTTTCATTTTGAGTTCCTGAGGTCAAATTACACGGACTTTTCGTTAATCATTGCAAATCGGCCAGGAAAGACTGTAAGGACTTTGAGAGTAGATCGCTAGGAGGAGAGAAAGGTAGGTGTTGGCGTCATTATATCACAATCGCACGTGGTTGTCAAGGAGAACCAGACCGAAGCGTCATCTGACCGAAATCATGGACTCGTCTCCTTTTCCCCATTACCTTACCCCTGGAATGGATAGATTCAGAAGGCAAATCCCGCGAATTTCGCGAAAGGCATTAGGCATGGAGCTACGTCCTGCACGGACATTCTTGTGAGCTCCCTTGATCATTTGCGATCTGCGTACAGCCGCGAGAACCTGAACCGCATTACAACCTGGCTGGTTGCTGCATATAGAGGTGGAGACGAAGGTTCCGTTCGCACACTCTTCAACAGTGTGAGGGAACGCGCAGGACTCCGTCACGAGAACGAGCCTGGCAGGATTTTTGCCATGTTAGTGAAGTTGTATCATCCGGACAAGGCACAGTATTACAAGAACCAGATCGATAGCTCTGAAAAGGGCAATGAGACAGGCGACCTATCCCACATACTTCTTGCACTCTCAACGATCGAGCAATGTCGCATAACGGAGCAGATCGTAGCGCAGGCGGAAGATGATATGGAGCCTTACATGGATGAAGAAGGTGGGTATGACGAGGCGGACTTTGATAGATACGGTGAGATGCGGAGTGATTGGGAGGACGAGCTAGAGGAACAAGATGATCAAGAAGAGTACGCCCGAGATTTTATCAGCGCGCTGAGCACAAAGGAGTATGGCAACCTGGACATGCGCTACACAAAAGGAATTCTGTCGAGTATCGAGGGGGCAATTGACGTGTCAGATTATGAAATCGATGATCTTGCAGGTGTGGAATATTGTACAAATATTACGGTTTTGAATCTTGCTCACAATAGGATTGAAGATCTACGCAAGCTCGAAGAGCTCACTGCACTTGAAGAGCTCTATCTATCTGACAATGAAATATCGTCTGTTACACCTCTAGCGGCGCTTGAGAGCCTGAAGACTCTGGATCTGTCCTACAATCAAATAGAAGACATTACGCCCCTCACACAACTGCACGATCTGGAGTATCTGAACCTTATTGGGAATCCAGTCCCTCAAGAGCTTCTGAAGTTACTGCGCCCAGAAATTATTGTTATACTATAGGAATTCATACTATGAAACGATCATCGCAGCGCAGAATACTTGCAGCCAACAGGTACTTTGCTGCAAAATACCGTGGACGTCGCAAAACGCGGCGTTAGCCTGCCAGAGTGAGGCGCTATGAAATATGCAATGTCTAAGATCGTCGATTTGTCCTATGATGCGGCGATCGCAAAGGTTACCGAGGAACTAAGGAAAGAGGGATTTGGAATTCTGACAAGAATTGATGTAAAGGAGACCCTCAAAGAAAAGCTTGGCATCGATTTTAAACGTTATGCGATACTTGGAGCCTGTAATCCAGGATTCGCCAGAAGCGCACTTGAAGTCGAGGACGAGATAGGCCTGTTGTTGCCATGCAACGTGATCGTCTATGAATCTGAGGGAAAAACCCGCGTAAGCATTTTTGATCCAATGCTCATGCCCAACGTGATCGAGAATGAAAAGATTACTCCAATTGCGTCGGAAGTTCGCAAGCATCTTGAGAGAGTTCTTGCAAGCGTTTAGCCATTCATCCAGGGATTTTTTTTCGGTCTTATGATGCACTTTCTTGGACTGAGTGCATGGGTATTATTTGCATTCGCCTTTGCCTCAGCGATTCGCGCCCGGTTTGCAGCCCGGATTTCTGGCGGAATTGCCAGACAGCATAGACTTCACCACTGGCTGGGTCTGACAACCGGACTCTTAGTTCTGACGCACGCCTCATATGAAATCTGG
>JAIOPQ010000103.1 GCA_021413825.1 Spirochaetia bacterium
AGCTGAGTATTGGTAAACGGTTTTGCGAGGTATGCAGCAGCTCCGGCCTGACCTGCGCGAACTACATTCCCACGATCTGAGAGGGCCGTGAGCATAATCACGGGTGTTTTGGTGACAAACTCGCGGGTTTTCTCGAGGACCTGAAACCCGTCTGCATAGGGCAGCATTATATCACAAAGGACAACGTCAAAGGTGTGATTCTTCAACTGAGTCTGGCCAGCATGACCGTCCTTTGCAATAGTTACGTGGAAATTGTAGCGGTGAAGGCTATCCTCCACAAGTTGCTGTGTCATTGGATCATCCTCAATCAGCAAACAGCTGAAAATCGTTTTCAAAACGAACCTCGACTATCCAACCGGGCAGATGAAATGAACACTTGCACCTTGCGTAAACCCATCATCAATTCTTATATGACCCTGGTGAAGCTTAGCAAGTCGCTGCGCGAGCGCAAGCCCTAAACGAATACCGTTAGCCCCTTTCGCCAGGGCCGGCTTACCCGCAAATGCGTCAAAAATGCTCTTTCTCACGTCAGGCGAAATTCCTGGGCCAGTATCGCGGACACAGAAATCAAGGATATGAAATCCGTCCTCCTTGCCCGCTTGAAGACTCAGTTCTACAGAACCGCTTTCTGTGAACTGGATTGCATTGCGCAAGAGCTGGCTCAGGATGTCACGGACGCAGAAGGAATCAAGCGAAGCAGAAGGGGCGACTGCAGGATCGATCTTCACTTCGAGAGAGAGCTTTTTGATCCGTGCCGGTTCTTTAAAACTATTCACAATTCCATCAACCAGTTCATGGGGGCTCGTTGGTTGCAGGTGTAAACTGACTCCACCACTTTCCAGGCGAGAAAAATCCAGAACATTCGTCAACAGCGCATTTAACCTTTCGCCACTCTGTTGTATCGCGCTGACATACCTGGACTGATCTTCATCAAGTTTTGTATCAGCAAGCAGCGAAGCCATCCCAATAACGCCGCTCAAAGGTGTACGCAATTCATGACTGACGATTGCAAGGAATTCAGACCTGGCGCGCGCGGCAGTAATGGCAGCATCGCGAGCATTTCGAAGCGCAATAAGCTCAGATGCCTGGCGTGAAAGAATCTCAAGGGATCTTATTTGGTCTCCGGTCAGCTTCCTTGGGACCCTATCGATCACGCAAAGGGTACCAAGTTTTTGCCCATCCATTGTCCGAAGTTGCGCCCCGGCATAGAAACGAATATTTGGGTTCTCCACCACAAGGGGATTGTCTGCGAAGCGCGCATCTGCCGTTGCGTCCTCAACAGTGAAAATATCCTCCTCTAGAATGGCGTGAGAACAGAACGCAACATCTCTTGAAGTTTCCGTGGCATCAAGACCCACGCGAGCCTTGAACCATTGTCGATCCTTTGTGATGATGCTCAATAGGGCTATCGGCGTTCCACAAATCAGGGAAGCCAGTGCAACGAGCTCGTCATACTGCGCTTCCGCTGCAGTATCCACAATGCCGGTTTTGTCCACCGCATGTAGCCGAGCAATTTCGTTGGCTGGGAAGGGAGCAATCCGCATAGTTGTGGTTAAAGAAAGCAACCCGCTTTCACAAGTACCAGCATTAGGCTGGCACAGTTCTTTGCTACGTCAAGCTGTTCTGAATCCGCGCGACCAATCGGCCGGCAGACCCTTGGCCTGAGCGTTCTACATGCGATCAATTCAGGCACCTATGGGAGCACGCGATTTGCGTCCAGAATCCCACGGATAGTCTGAGCCACCTGCGGCAACAGAAATGGTTTAGGCAAAAAGTTAACTCCCTCTTGAAGGGTAAGGTTGCTTGCCCCCACGAACTCATTGTATCCGCTCATATAAAGGACTGGCAGGCCTGGCTTGCTTGACGTTAGGCGATTTGCAAGCTCAACACCACTCATTCCTCCCGGCATTACCACGTCAGTGAGTAACAAATCGATCTGGTTCTGGTGGTCTTCCCAAATTCGCATGGCGTCCGGGCCGTTTTCCGCTTCCAATAGCCCGTAGCCAAGGCGCACCAAATAGCGACCGAGCATTTCTCGAATAGCAGATTCATCTTCCACCAACAGTATAGTTTCATTGCCTGACACTGGAATTGGATTGCTTGCCTGCGAATGTTGCACTTCCTCTTGTTGAGACGCCGCCAGAGGAAAATATACGGAGAAAGTGGTGCCTCGATTCAATTCGCTTTCGACCGCGACCCAACCTCCATGTTGTTGCACAATCCCAAACACAGTGGAAAGACCAAGCCCTGTCCCCTGGCCAACGTCTTTCGTTGTAAAGAAAGGATCAAATATCTTGGGTAATATGTCGGGAGAAATTCCGGAACCCGTATCGGCCACCCGGAAGAAAATAAAGTCGCCATGGTGAAGCGGATCTTCTGAAGAGTTTGCGTCAAAATGCACAGACCCGCTCGAAACGAAAAGCTTACCGCCGCCTGGCATTGCATCTCTAGCATTCACAGCCAGGTTTATCAAAACCTGATCGATCATTCCGGGATCACAGTTCAGCGATAACCGCTCCTTTGCCAGAGCAAAGGTCAATTCTATGTCTTCTCCAAGCACGCGGCCTAGCATCTTTCCAATTTGAGTAATGTTTGCGTTGAGATCGATCTGATGCATCTGCATCGTTTGCTTGCGCGCAAACAACAAAAGCTGGCGCGTCAAATCAGCTGCACGTTTTGATGCATGCTCAATAATCTGTATTGCTTCGTGCGCGTCCTCATCTATCTGGCAAGTCTCTACAATGGCTGCCTGTCCCATAATGACTGTCAGGAGATTGTTAAAATCGTGCGCCACGCCTCCTGATAAGCGACCAATCGCTTCCATTTTCTGTACCTGTTGTAGTTGGCCTTCGAGTAGTACGCGTTCAGAAATATTCTGTACTGTACCCCGTAGCCGAGTTGGTTTCCCCTCTTTATCCACAACGGCTTCCCCGCGTGTTTGCAACCAGACCATTGAGCCGTCCGATAGTTTAGCACGATGATCCAGACTAAAGGGTTCTGCATCCGCAGACGATTTTTTTAAAAGAAGAGTAAGCCTGTCACCTTCCTCGGGAGTCAGTAGACCAGCGAAGACTTCAGGGCTCGCATGCGTTGAGTGTGGATCGAGCTTGAGCAAACGATATAATTCATCAGACCACTTTGTTACTTCCGTCTCTAGATCAAACTCCCAACTCCCAATCTGCGCCAGGACGTGCGCTTCCTCAAATTGCCTATCGCGTTCGCGCAATTCTAATTCAGCGCGCTTGCGATCTGTAATATCAAGAGCTACACCGGCAATCCTATATGGGCGACCGGTCACAGCGTCGATTACCGGTGCCGCGCGATCCTGTATCCAACGTACTTCGCCGTCTGGACGCTGAATTCGGTATTCAACCTCATACTCTGTTTCTGTTTGACTTACAACTGCAGCGAGCACACGACTTTGATCATCTGGATGGATTGTTTCAAGCCACAGTCCAGGAGACTCGTACCATTCTGCGCGAGAACGCCCCCAGACCTTTTCAAACGCAGGACTGATGTAGATCATCACATCTTTCTTAATATCCGACATCCAGAAAACTTCACCGATGTTCTCTACTACTTGCCTGAATCGTTCAGAACTCTTCCGGAGTTGATCTTCATTTACAGTACTTTCCGTTACGTCATGGATGATGATCACGCACGTTCCTTTGGCGTTCTCAATCTCTGATATTGACGTTTCGATGGGAAATCTTATCCCGCTTGAATGCAGTCCAAAGACGGTTCCAAAATCCTCGGATCTATGCGGAAGAATTCCGGTCTGTTTAAAATCGAGTGGGTGTGACTCAGGCGTTCCTACCTGGCTGACCAGTCCTTGAATGGGCTTTCCTAAAGTTGTTTCGGGCTTGCATCCAAACATTTTCTCTGCAGCACGATTGAGCATCGTAATCTTTTGTTCCGAATCAATTGTAATAATTGCATCAAGCGCGGAATTAATAATTCCCGACAGCATTTGCTGACTGCGTCGCAACGCATCTTCCATTTCCAGCTGTTTGCGCTTGAGTCTGACCGAATCGATGGCTTGCTCAACTGCAGTCCCCAATCGCCCTATGCGATCTTTCATCAAGTAGTCTGCAGCGCCGAACTTAATTGCGCGAACGGCTGTCTCCTCACCGATTGTGCCAGAAAGCAAAATGAAGGGAACTCCTGGCAATTTCTCAACTGCAATCTAAAGAGCACGAAGACCCGAAAAGCCTGGCAGGCTATAGTCAGACAGGATTATGTCCAGGTCGGGCTGAAGATGCGCAACAAAGTCTTCCTCCGTAAGAACATGATGACCTACGGGATCGAACCCTTGTTTGCGTAATTGATACAGTACCAATTCCGCATCGCCAGGATCATCTTCGAGAAGCAAATAACGAATTGGCCTGTTCAAATTCACATCTCCTTGTAGCGCCGCGAAGCGATGCACAAATCGATATACTGAAGCGAAATGGCGATTAGTCTTTTTGTGCGATGCTCGCCCACGCCATCATATCGATAATAATAAAGAGTAGGTGCAAGTAGAAAAGGTTGAATTTCGACACAAAAAGGGACCTCCGTTATTTCACGGAGGTCCCAAACAGGAATCAGAAAAACCGCAAATCAAAGGCTCATGTTCAGCTTTTCTGCAATCTTCGCCCCGTATTCCGGATCGCATTTGACAAAGTGCTCTAGATTTGGCTGCACAATGCCCTTTTCGAGGCCCTTCATTGTACCGGCAATGGTTGTAGTCAGACGATCCCGCTCCTCAGGGGAAAGCATCCTGTACAGATTGCCCGCCTGGGTATAGTCATCGTTTCCCTTGTGCTGATCGTATCTGTTTGCAGAACCAGACAGGGCAAGCGGCGGTTCGCAAACAGACGAATCCTGGACCGGGCCACCAAAGCCGTTGGGTTCATAATTATCGTGTGTACCGTTTTCATCGAAGCGCATGCTGCCGTCGCGATGATACACGTTCACAGGACTAAGGGAGCGATTGACTGGAAGCAGTTGATAGTTCACGCCCAGCCGATAGCGTTGCGCGTCTGGATATGCAAACAATCGAGCCTGTAGCATCTTGTCTGGAGAAGCCCCAATCCCAGGGGGCATATTCGCCGGAGAAAAAGCGGCCTGTTCCACCTCAGCAAAATAGTTTTTTGGATTTCTATTCAGCTCAAGCTCACCGATTTCTTGCAAAGGATAGTCTTTGTGCGGCCACACCTTTGTGAGATCAAACGGATTAAACTGATACTGTGACGCTTCTGCTTCTGGCATTACCTGAATACAAACTTTCCATTTTGGAAAATCGCCTCTTTCAATTGCCTGGAACAAGTCGCGCGTCGCATAGTCTGGATCGCTGCCCGCAAGTTCCGTTGCGCGCGCAACAGTGAGATTCTTAATCCCCTGTTTTGACTTGAAGTGAAACTTCACCCAGAATCGTTCACCTTTTCTGTTCCAGAAACTGAACGTATGACTTCCATATCCATTCATAAAACGATAGCCATCCGGAATCCCCCGATCTGAAAACAGGATAGTAATCTGGTGCATAGCCTCGGGCGACCTGGCCCAGTAGTCCCACATGCGTTTAGGATTTTTGTATCCGGTGACAGGATCGCGCTTCTGCGAATGAATAAAATCCGGAAACTTTGACGGATCGCGTTCAAAAAAAACAGGTGTGTTATTCCCGACCAGGTCCCATATTCCTTCTTCTGTGTAGAACTTCAGTGCAAAGCCTCGCGGATCGCGCTCGGTTTCTGCTGAACCCTTTTCACCTGCAACGGTTGAAAAGCGAAGAAAGATTGGTGTCTTCTTTCCTACTCTGGAAAACAACTCTGCGCGAGTCCATTTTGAAATATCGCTGGTAACAGTAAAAGTCCCGTATGCTCCAGCGCCCCTGGCGTGCACCACACGCTCCGGAATTCTCTCACGGTTGAAATGCGCCAGTTTTTCAATCAGGTGCGTATCCTGGATTAGGATTGGCCCCCTCTCACCGGCTGTGAGTGAATGTTGATTTTCTGCGACCGGATGACCACCGGCCGTTGTTAGTGTCTTACTCATGCTTCCTCCTTTTTGCGAACAGAGTATAAGATTGCTTTGAACCAGGATTTGACAACGCGCAGGGGCCAGGCCAGGGAGCGATTGTGGCTCAACAGATTTGCAACCTCACGGCGTCCAAACATCTCTGCGTACAGAAGCGCGGATTGGCCGCGTGGGCTTATGTAGTCTGGATCTGCTCCCGCTTGTAACAACATCTGAACGATGGTGGAATTTCCCTTAAAGGCTGCACCCATCAGAACAGAATTCCCGCCATCATCCTTTGTGTTTACGTCCGCTCCTGCCTGTATGAGGAGGTCTGCGGCTTCTATATGACCATTGTAGGATGCAAGCATCAGTGGTGTGTAACCACGCCCAGTTCGAGCTTCCAGGTTCTTCGCATGACTAAGGGCAATGGCTAGCCGTTCCACGTTACCTGTACGCGCGAATTCGAAGATAGAAGACTCGCTTTTGATCGTTTCTTTGTAGGCATTCCAACCCGAAACCTGTGCCGCACTCATATATTATACTAATTCCTATTTTAGACTAAGTATAGTATACATCTAAAGCCAGGGCCGCGACCATGTTTTTTTTTGCCTGAATCTAATGGACAGGGGAGCCCTGGAGCATTTTCTTTATACCCGTGGAAGTTTCTACCGACGCACTGCGTTCCCTGCTCGAAAAGGCAGGGATACGATTCACGGCACAACGCTTTGAAATGGCGCGAATCCTGCTTTCGCGGCCTCAACACCTGACGGCAGAGCAGGTTCTGCGTCTCATGAATAGAAGGTTTCCCAGGGCATCCCGCGCCACAGTGTTCAACAACTTGAAGCTGTTTGCCCAGAGAGGCGTGGTTGGACTTCTCGAGCTCAAGTCAGGAGTCACACTCTACGATTCAAACACGCGCAGGCATCACCATGCAATCGACTCTGTTACAGGAAACATAATCGATCTCGAACTCAACCAGGCCCTGGAGAAACGCGTGTTCGCTGAACTTATGCAAGAATATGCAACAGTGACCGGGAATAATCTGACACAAAGTGAACTCCAAATTACATTGCGCGGCCGCGCCAAATAGCCAGATCGGGTTCAAGCAGTGAATCTTCAAATTTTTGGCACAAAGCGGTGCGCTAATACAAAGAAAGCCGAGATGTTTTTCAAAGAGCGGCGAATGTCATATCATCTGATTAATATGGCGGAGAAACCCATTTCAAAGGGTGAGCTCAGTTCAGTTTTACAATCGGTAAGCCCAGAGGATCTACTTGATAAGGAATCCAAAGCCTACAAATCTCAGGGACTTGAGTACATGAAGTTTGACATAGTAAAAAAGGTTCTGGAAGATCCGTCTCTGTTTAGAACTCCAATCGTGCGCGATGGCAAGCGCGCAACTGTAGGTTACAAACCAGACATATGGAAGCAGTGGCTTGCTCAAACTGCTAAGTAATTCTCAGCACGAGGATCACGCGTTGGATAAATCTACCTCAACTCGATTGCGTCCTTGACGTTTTGCCCGGTATAGAGCTGAATCTGTACGATCCAACCAGATCGGAATTGATTCGCCAGCCTGCAGCTGCGAAACGCCAATGCTTACCGTTACGCGAGCACCAAACCAAAAATTACTGCGCGATACCACTTCTCTGATTCGCTCCGCATGATCGATTGCCTCTGGCAATGTTAGGCCTGGCAGCAGTATTAGAAATTCTTCACCGCCCCAGCGCGAAGCGAATGCGCCGTTACCGAGACCGCGGATTACAGAGGAGACGCTCTCAAGCACTTCATCTCCGGCACGGTGTCCGCTTTGATCGTTGATGGATTTAAAATGATCCAGATCCAGGCTTAGAAGGCAAATCGGCTGACCCGCATTCTGCATGCGTATGGCTTCCGCTTCAATCGTTTTCTGCATCTGCCGCCTATTCCAGAGGCCCGTTAGTCCATCTGTCAGAGCCATGGACTCCATCGCCCGGAGCGCTGTGGTTAGTTCATGGGTACGATTCGCCACTCTATCCTCAAGTTCCCGCTGTTGCAGAAAGTTGTCCTCCAGAGTTACACCCAGCAACTGAATCGGCGTTCCAATTGTAACTACAAGCAGACACCATTGAACAAATGCAATGGATCCAGCTCCAAGCGGCAAAGGACTCCAACCGTATGCAGTTAGAATTGCAGCAGAAACTCCAATGAGCATCATACTCCAGGCCGAAGCAAGAAATCTGAATCGCACAATGAACACTACAAGCAAAGGCAGAAGCAATGTCACGAGAATCGGCATGATTCTACCCAGTGAAATCGGAACTAGCAACAGAGGTAGAAACAATAGCTGTAGCAGTTGTCTGCGATTCGTGCGCCATGCTTTTTGAAATGTCCAGACTGCAGGCACAACCAGAAACATTCCGTGGGCATCGGTGAGCGTAAGCATTACTACTCGCTCAATAAAATCCATTGGAAGTGTTTTTGCAAAACCAGATACAAAAACAGAATCAACCAGAATGAGTAACCAGCAGGTAAAAGTGGCAGCAAGTGCTACAGCACCCAAAAAATAGAGTAGATCTGTTGTCACCCAGGTTCCCTTGAGTGAGGGCCGCTTGCGCCAGAGCACGTTGGCGAGCGCTGATTGCAGAGTATCGACGCCAGAGACAAGGATTGCTGCCACAATAAGTGAGCCCAGGGACGCAGGACCTTTGCTCATCAGGATGTAAGGAGCATTTACCAGGAATGACGCGACATAGAGTACGGGTAGAATGCGGTTCCCGTATAACCAGACTAGCATCATTCCAATACCAGACGGCAGCCAGACCAGCGATAGCCAGCTACCTGGAAAGGAAGTGAACTGAATTCCCAGATGCCCCAGGGCAACATAAGACGCGACCCAGGCCAGACGACCCACCCATGATGCCTTAAGTTTTTCCATGCGCGTCCTTCCGAATACGGCTAGCGCGGAATGCTGACTACTAAAATCGCATTAGATTATCGAACAGACTTACGTTTGGCGATTTTTCCCCTTCCCTTTCGAATGGACGTTGGTTTTGCAACGATTGCCTGCACGCTTGCAAATAGATCGTTCCCGGCAACTTCGCCTGCAACTACCACGTGATGCGCGCCAAGTGCCATCAAATCGGATCGATCGGATTCTTCTTCGCCAACCATAACAATTCGCGCACCGGGCGCCAACTGCTTTAGATTCTGCAAGAGCCTTCGCGTAGTTATCCCTTTCAAGAAAGTATCAGAGATGGTGCATATAATCACGCTGGCATTTTCAATTCCAGAATGAATGAGAGTTTCCGGATGCGAAAGATCGCCGTACGCCCAATGGAATCCATCATCCTTTAGCTTCTTTGAGAGCGCCGCGTTATAATCAACTATCAACGTACGTTTTGTCCATGCCGGATGTTTGGATTTAAGTCGGTCGAGAAAGGCGCGAGCAATTCTGAAATATCCGAGTACCACGATCTCTGCCTCACCGTGACCATGGGAATCACCTGTTGCCGCAGCGGGTGTGTCGCGCAATCCTGTCCTGGCAAAGAATCCAATTAGAAACGAAGCAATCCTGTCGTTAAACTTTATCACGTATGTAGACACGACTGAAGTGATGATCATTGCTGTTAGCACGAGCGAAGCAAGGCCTGGATCGATGTGTTTGTATCCAACTCCAAGCGCCAGGATTACGAGCGAGAATTCGCTGATCTGCGAAAGGTTGAGCGCCGTAATAAAGCCGGCACGCAATCCATTTCCAAGGGCAATTGAAACTGGAACAATTGTTAGAATACGATTTGCAAAGATATAAACCAGAAGAAATGCAGAAATACCAATGGTTGCTGCATCGGGCACAGGTATTTTCATACCCAGGGCCACAAAGAACAGAGTTACAAAGAAGTCTCGCACGCCACCGAGCTTGGAAATAACATCATTGCCATACGGAAACGCAGCGATGCTCACCCCGGCAATGAGTGCGCCCATTTCCATTGAGAGTCCCAACATTTGCGCGCCACCGCTTACAAGGAAACACCAGGCAATGGAAGAGAGTAGAATGAGTTCGGGTGTGCGCGAAGCCCATGCGAAAAGACGCGAGAGCAGGTATTTACTGATAACGAATGCGAGTGCAATGAGGACAACCACGGCTCCGACGGATCGACCCACAGTCAGTGGATCCGGCTTTTCAAGATTGGGCTGTAAGCCCATAAATAGGATGGCCCAGATGTCCTGAAAGACCAGGATTCCGATCGTTAATCGACCGCCCAGAGTCTTGACTTCAAATTTGTCTTGTAATAGCTTCACGACGATGAGCGTCGAACTGAGCGAGGAAGCAACCGCAAGATACAGTAGACCGAACTTACTGGACCCAATAAATCCACCCAGAAACTGAAGCGCCAGCAGACCTATGCCAACGCTCAATGCGAACTGGGAAATACCCAGAACCAGCATGGATTTTCCCATGCGCGCAAGTTCGCGTAAATTGATTTCCAGACCAATGATGAACAACAGGAAGATCAAACCCATCTCTGAGATGATCTCGATTGACTCCTCGCTCTTAACGAGCGATAGACCCATGTGATGGCTGAGAAGAATCCCACCACCCACATATCCAAGTAAGAGCGGCTGGCGAATGAATCGAGCCAGGATGGCCGACCCCACGGCAAACATGATGCCCAGGGCAATATCTTTTAACAGCGTCCCGTGTTCCATAGATCGATAACCTAATTGTCGGTAAGGCGCCGTATGGACTGAACGCGGAATTCAGTGGTTCGTAGATAGGTTCTGGATTAGGCTGGAAGTATATTCTGACTATTTCTGGACGTGTGTATTCTGCACAACATTCTGCAATAAGGGGGCGAACAAGTGCCTTGCGCCATCCTCAAGGCTAAGCCCGATGGAATCAATGGTCACCTGTGGAAGCGAAAGCAGGAAAATCCAGAGTGAAAACGCAAGCAAAGTTCGCACACACAATGGTAGCATCTCGTTCGGAATTAGTCAATACCCAATGACCAACGGCTTGTCAGGTGGATTTCTTACGGGTGCTCCCGATTAGCGACGCGGCCACCAGTGTCTATTGAAGAATTTCTCTGAGCCTGGGTAAGTAGGTTCTACCGACAGGGAGCTCAGTTTCGTCAGCATCATCCAGGAAGACAGTGTAGTTACCGTTTTGATCGCTCTGTACTCGCAGGATCCGGTTTAGATTCACGACATACTGCTTGTAAATACGTAGAAACTCCTCTGCGGGCAGGCGCTCTTCCATTTTCTTAAGCGAGCAATATGTCACGTAATCGCGTCCTGTAGTATGCAGAGCAGAATAGTTCTCATGCGATGAAACATAGATGATATCTGCGAACTTGACCAGGAAGTAGTTTTCCTTTTCTGCAATGAAAAGCCCAGTGCGCCGCGACAGAACTGGAGCCTTACTCTGAAAGACGGGCAGAGCACGATCCACAGCTCGATTAAATCGTTCTTTTGAGACTGGCTTGGTGATGTAGTCGATCGCACCGATTTCGAAATCATCGAGCGCACGATCTCCTGAACCAGTTGTAAATATGACGTAGGGCTCTGGATCAAGTTGCTCAAGAATATGGAACCCGGAAATATCGGGAAGGTGAATATCCATGAACACTAGATCAACTTGTTCCAAACGCAGTCGCTCGAGTGCTTCAGTTCCCGTAGTTGCTGATCCGGATAGGATAAGTTCTGGGCGTCGCTGAACAAGGGAACAGAGAAGCTCGTTCGCTGCCGGTTCATCCTCAACGACAAATACTCGAATCAAGTTGCTTCGAATCAAAGTCTACTCACAAGGTATGTGCGATTCGCGCCAGAATGAAACTCATTGCATGAAACGTGCGAGCTACTGGAATCGAACCAGTGACCTCTTCCATGTCAAAGAAGCGCTCTAACCAGCTGAGCTAAGCCCGCGATCCATTCAAACAAATGAATAGAAGAGGGCTGTCAAGGATTATTGACAGCAGATCGCGCTCGGTAAATGCGAAATAAAACGTAGCCCAGAATAGCAACAGTCATAAGCACGAGCACGATAGTGTTGTATACTTTGAGCCATTCAATTACTCGCTCCCAATTCTGGCCCAGATAGTAACCACCGGCCGTTAAGAGCCCGTTCCAGATTAGGACGCCAGCAGTAAACGCTGAGAGAAAAGGCAGAGGACGCACGGCTGAAATGCCGGCGATTATGCTTACAAAGAATCGGATGCCTGCTGAAAACCGGGAAACAATCACAAAACCAAGTCCGTATTTGCGAAACCAGAAAGATGTTTTCTCAATGCTCTCTTCCGAAACGAAACCTTCCAAAAATTTATGCAGAAATGCCGGCCGTTTTACCACTACAATCAATCGACGCAGAGCCTTCAGGAATCGATCTCCCAACATATACATGATGTACGCGCCCGTAACACTGCCTGCAACTCCTGCTGTGAAAATTGACCAGAAGTAATCTGGCTGCCTTGCTGCAACAAAGCCAGCAAACACAATGATTGTATCTCCAGGGTGCGGTGGAAAAATATTCTCAAGGACCGCTGAAAAAAAGAAACAGATCAACAGAATCCAGATCGGCCAGGATTCAAGCGCACTAATGGCTGCGGTGACGTGGGCTTCCATGTGAATTAAAGTGGACGCGGTTTATTCTGGGCCGTTTGCCGCATGCCGGGCTTCTCGGGTCGCTTGTCTTCGCCAGATTTCAGCGGTGCCTGGACTGAGGTGCGCTGTGCCAGAAGGTTTTCGATCCGATTTTCCAGTTGCTCGATCCGCGTTTTGAGCTCCGCATTCTCGCGCCGAATATCAACGACTTCATAGACGGCATCATAAAACGCCTGCGCCTTATTTTCTGACATGCGTGCAAAGATTTGAGAAAGAGCCTTGTATACGCGAAGGGCAAGAGGGCGAAGCGGCCCTCGAATAAACCGGAATTTCCAGCTGCGAAAGTCCGGCATAGGCACTGGCCGATCAAATAGTTCACACGTTGCCGAGGCATCAAACCCGCGGCGACCGGATAGCAAGGGCGACAGAGACATGGACGCTATACGCTCCGAATCCCTTTTGCCCGAAACCGCAGCGCGATCTATTACCTTCTGATTTATAGAATCAGAATCCACGCCCGGTGCATGAATCTCAAACACAGGCCCAGTATTGCCGCCCTTGTTATCCCCGCATCCAAATTCCTGGTGATGCCTCCTTGCCCGGCCGAATAATGAATGGCGAAAATACGACTTTTCAAAGAACCTGGTCGAGAAACGCCGGAGGGTTCGATTTTGGGCAAAACAGCATTGATTACAGGAATAACGGGGCAGGACGGATCCTATCTCGCTGAGTTTTTACTCTCGAAAGGCTATACAGTTTATGGAATGGTTCGTAGATCCTCCACAGAGAACTTTGATCGAATTGAGCATCTCAGAGACCAGGTGATTCTTCGCCAGGGCGACCTGCTCGATCAGCTGAGCCTACTTAACCTCATTGAAGAATCCAATCCGGACGAAATCTATAATCTCGCCGCACAATCTTTTGTGCCAACTTCCTGGACTAAACCGTTACTCACGGCAGAATTTACAGCGCTAGGCGTAACTCGTATGCTTGAGGCGGTCCGCGTTGCCAAATCAAAAGCACGCTTCTATCAAGCGTCCAGTTCAGAGATGTTTGGGTTGGTGCAAGAAGTTCCGCAGAAGGAAACCACACCGTTTTACCCCAGAAGCCCGTATGGCGTGGCCAAAGTGTACGGGCACTTTATTACTGTAAACTACCGTGAATCGTATGGGATGTTTGCCGTATCTGGAATTTTATTCAATCATGAAAGTCCACGCCGTGGTAAAGAATTCGTGACGCGCAAGGTTACAGATGCAGTGGCCAGAATCAAACTGGGACTTCAAAAGGAACTAAAGCTCGGCAACATGGACGCAAAACGCGACTGGGGCTTTGCCGGCGACTATGTGCGTGCCATGTGGCTGATGTTACAACAGGAGAAACCCCAAGATTATGTGATTGCAACCGGTGAAACGCACAGTGTCCAGGAGCTTGTGGAAATCGCATTTGGACATGCGGGGCTAAACTGGAAAGACCATGTAAAGACCGACCCCGCTCTGATTCGTCCGGCAGAAGTTGATCTGCTGATTGGTGATACTACCAAGGCCCAGCGTGAATTGGGTTGGAAAACCGAAGTCACCTTTGAGGGCCTGGTAAAAATGATGGTCGACGCAGATATCAAAAGACTCAAACCTTAGACTATGAGAATTACAAGCCGGGGGCGATATGGGCTGAAAGCCATGATGGAACTCGCCGCCGGTGGTTTGTTAAAGACCCGAGAGATCTCCGAACGGCAAAAAATTCCGCAAAAGTATCTCGAGCAGATCATCCATTCACTGAGAAAAAACAATCTGGTCTCAAGTGTGCGCGGCGCAGATGGCGGATATCGGCTGGCGCGAAATCCTACAGAAATTACTGTTCTCGAAATTCTCTCGGCACTTGAAGGGGATCTGTCCATAATCGATCGAGGGGACAGCACCTGGGATGAATCCACGGGAAACTTCTGGAAAGAGCTCGATGAGAAGATCGCAGGCATGCTGCAGATCCCGCTAAGTGATTTTATGGAATCGGGCTCACGCCGCGGCGAGCTCATGTACTATATTTGATCTGACTCAAACCGCTTTCGCGGGAGCACCAGTCAGAATCACATCTACATCAGCCCGATTTCAATATTTCCCCATTGTATCATAGCATGCAAGTGTGACAGGTCCCTGTTGACATTTTCCGAAAGTCGGCTAAGCCTGCCCATTCGGCGACCGACGGCCTCCCAGAAAAGAATCCTCCCTTCCCACCTCCGGAAATTGCCACCCACAAAGGGGGTGGGGAAGCTATGCCGCGATGACCTACGGATGGGAAACAAAAAACCCCGGCTGAGCAGCCAGGGTTTCACCGAATCAGGTCGCGCTGGACCCGTCAGATTTCTTTTTGCGGAATCGATTGTACCATTTCTCTTTGGTTTCTTTTTGATCCGGCACTTTCTTAGCGTCTGAACTAACTTTCTTATCAGTCGCCGTTGGCTTTTTAGCCTTTGCCGGAGCGCGAGTCTTGCGAACCTTCTCTTTGCGCTCAACGAGTTCAATTATACTCATTTGCGCGCTGTCCTTGATTCTTTCTGGAAGGTGAATGATGCGCAGGTAACCGCCCTGGCGATTCTTAAACCGCGGCGCAATATCTTCGATCAGCTTTACTACAATATCACGATCAGCAATGTGCTTCATGATTTCGCGTTTATTATGCAGGACTTGTTCCGCATTCAGATCACCTGCAGCAGTATGCTTTGCACGGGTAATCAAACGCTCTGCATATGGACGCAGAACCTTGCAACGCGCGCGTGTGGAAACAATCCGCTCATGATCGAACAAACTGGAGGCCATGTTTCGCATCATCGCTTTTCTGTGCGATGCCACGCGATTCAGTTGTTTTACTTTATTTCTCTTTCTCATAACAGCAATTCCAGTTGTTCAGTTGCGAATTAATCCCTCGGCGCAAAGAAATCACGCATTCCAAACTCAAGATTTAGCTCAGCGAGTTTTTGGCGAATTTCTTCCACGCAATTGGGTGAATAGTGACGTGATTTTTGCAGTTCTTCTTCGTTGCGACGAACCAGATCTGCAAGCGTCTCGATTTCAAGACTCTTCAGAACTGAAAGCGAACGAACAGAAAGTTCCAGCTCTTCAACATGCTTCTCAAGGTTCTTACGCAGAGTCTCTTCGAGCTCATTTGTTTCATCAACTTCTTCTTCTTGCTCTTCTTCGAAGTTAATAAATACAGTAAGATGTTCTTTCAGGATTTTGGCAGCTTGCGCTAGCGCATCTTCCGGAGCAATTGAACCATCTGTCCAGATATCCAGGCTAATTTTTTCATAATCGGTGCGCTGGCCCACCCGCGTTTCAGTCACGTCGAGGTTTACACGACGTACGGGCGAGAAGAGCGCGTCCACCGCAATGGTGCCGATTTCATCGATGTTCTTTTTGAGAATTTCAGAAGCAACATAACCGCGACCGCGCTCAAACTGCACGTCCATGATCAAGTTTGCATCTTCATTTAGAGTAGCAATGTGCAGATCTGGATTCAGAATCTGAATGGAAGAATCCACAGCAAAATCGGCTGCAGTCAATTGACCAGCACCACGTTTTTCAATGTGAATGATCTTTGGCTCGTCGCGATTCTCAGAATCGTATGTTGCGCGAAGTTGTTTAAGATTCAGAATGATACGAGTTACGTCTTCTACAACACCTTCAATAGTGCTGAACTCATGCGAAACGCCTTCGATGCGAACCGCAGTAATGGCCGTGCCTTCAATGGAAGACATCAGAGTACGACGGAGGGAATTTCCTACAGTAGAGCCAAACCCACGCTCAAACGGTTCAGCAACAAAGCGGCCGTAGTTAGGCTGAGTGGCCTCATGAACGAACTCAACCTGTCTTGGTCTCTTTAAGCCTTTCAGTAAATGTTTGAGATTCATGCTTCCTCCTACGAAACCAGAAATGAAAAATTACAAAAACGTTAAACGCGACGACGTTTTCTTGGCCTGCATCCGTTATGCGGAAGTGGCGTAATGTCTTTGATCGAACGGACGTGAATCCCTTCGATTGAGATGGCGCGAATGGCAGATTCACGACCAATTCCCGGACCTTTTACAAATACTTCAACTTCACGCACGCCCTGCTCTTTTGCTTTCTCTGAAGCATTACGCGCTGCAAGCTGCGCAGCATACGGGGTAGACTTACGTGAACCCTTGAAGCTCATATGACCGGCAGAAGACCAGGCCAGGACGTTACCCTGCAAATCCGTAAAGGAAATGATGGTATTGTTAAAGGAAGCCTGGATAATTGCTTTCCCGCGCGGAACATTCCGTTTGTCTTTTTTCTTCTGAACTACTGCCATTCTTCTACCCGATTTCCTTGTGGATTAATTATCCTTTTGAAGGTGCTTTCTTCTTATTCGCCACGGTTTTCTTAATGCCCTTTCTTGTACGGGCATTTGTGCGCGTGCGTTGGCCGTTTGCAGGCAATCCCATACGATGACGAAGACCGCGATACGAACCAATGTCCATCAATCGCTTGATGTTCAGGTTCGTTTCAGAACGAAGATCACCCTCGAGACGGAAATTCTGTGAAATGTACTGACGAATGCTATTGACCTGTTTCTCGTCCAGGTCGCCCACTTTTGTGTTCTCATCTACGCCGGCATGCTTCAGGATTTTCTCTGCTGAAGTTTTGCCAATTCCAAAGATGTAAGTGAGTCCGATGACTGCACGTTTCTCTTTTGGAAGATCAATCCCTGCAATACGAGCCATTATCCTTGCCTCTGTTTGTGTCTTGGATCCGTGCTACAAATAACGCGAATCACTCCGCCCCGACGGATTACCCGGCAGTTGGCGCAAAATTTCTTAACTGAAACTCGAACTTTCATAATCTATTTCTTCCTGAAGGTAATGCGCCCACGCGTTAAGTCATAAGGCGAAAGCTCCACTACCACTTTATCCCCGGGCAAAATACGAATATAGTGCATGCGCATCTTTCCCGAAATGTGCGCGAGCACCTTGTGACCGTTGTCCAACTCCACCCGAAACATTGCGTTCGGCAGGGGTTCGACGACCGTTCCTTCTACTTCTATTGCTTCTTCTTTAGCCACTTTATTACGAAACAGTCAGAAAATTAAAGCGGCCTTGCTTGTCATGCCTTTTCAGCCGATCCCCTTCAAAGCGCCCAGTATCCTTGAAGTTACCTCATCGAGCGTGCCCTCTCCGGCCACCTCCACAAGAATGCCTTCCTTTCCATAATAGCTAATGAGAGGACTTGTCTGGCTGTGATAGGTCTCCAGGCGCTGTTTGATCACGGGCTCGGTGTCATCCGGGCGGCCTTCTTTCTTGGCTCGATCGAGCAGCCTTTCCACAAGCAGAGTATCTCGAACTTCAAGGTTCAAAGCAATCTGCAGGGGTGTTTTGATCTCCGCCAGCATTGCCTTGAGCGCATCGGCCTGTTCCAGGGTGCGGGGAAACCCATCCAGAACATAGCCTGGCTGCGCATCCTTTTCCTTGATTCGGTCTTTTACGATTCCAATTACAACGGAGTCAGGAACGAGCTTTCCTGCATCCATGAACTCTTTGGCTTTCTTCCCCATGTCTGTGCCATTCTTTACAGCGGCGCGCAAGATCTCCCCTGTGGAGATCTGAGGAATTCCGTATTTATCGCAGATGATTTTGGCCTGGGTCCCCTTTCCGGCCCCCGGTGGTCCCATGAACACAATGCGCATGACTACCTGCCTTTGATTCGGCCTTTCTTCATGAACCCATCGTAGTTACGCATGATGAGCTGTGATTCAATCTGCTTGAGAGTATCCAGCGCCACACCTACGATAATCAAGAGTGACGTTCCACCAAATGTGTACGCCAGTCCCTGAATGTTTGCGTTCGAGCGAAAGCCGAGCGTGTTGATGATCAGATACGGAGCCAGTGCAAGGCCAGCCAGGAAGATTGCGCCTGGAAGAATGATACGATTCAGAGTAGATTCAATGTAATCTTTGGTGTGACTGCCTGGACGAATTCCCGGAACAAAGCCACCGTACTTCTTCAGATTCTCTGAAAGCTCTTGCGGATTGATATAAATTGCAGTGTAAAAATATGCAAAGAATATGATCAGCATCGTGTAAATGGTATAGTAAGGAAGTTGCTGATAGAATACTGGAGCGAACGGATTCAACCATTCCTGCATGATTCTCCAACCAACCCACGATTTAGTCCCATCACCCATCATTCCAACAACGGTTTGCGGGAATAAGAGCAGTGAAGAAGCAAAAATGATTGGCATAACGTTAGCCGAGTTCAACTTAAATTGAATGCTCTGACTGCGCGCCTGAACCAATCGTCTGCCCTGCATTTTCTTGCCATATTGCAGCGGGATCTTCCTGACCCCCTGAGATAATAGAACAGTTAAAGCAATTAGCACAAGGAATAGGGAAACCAGAATCACAATCTCGAAAATTGGGATATTCTTATCCTTGGCCATCTGTGCGAGCATTGCAGGAAGTTGAGCAATGATGCCTGAGAAGATAATCAGCGACGCGCCGTTTCCAATCCCACGCTCCGTGATTTGTTCACCAATCCACATAAGCAAGATGGTGCCGGCCGAAATTGCCGCCATGCCTACTACAAAAAACCAGGTCCGCCCCATGCGAACGAATGGCTCACCATTGTTAGGATTCTTCTGATCTACTGCCCAAACCAGAATGAAAAGGGCCTGAACCATGCAGAGCAGGACAGTTCCATACCGGGTATATTGATTGATTCGTTTGCGACCGTCTTCACCTTCGCGCTGCATCCTTGCCAATGGCGGAATAATTACCGTCATGAGGCTCATGATAATCGACGCAGAAATGTAGGGCATAATACCCAACGAGAAAATAGAGAGCTTGAACAGCGCCCCACCAGAGAAGACGTTTACAACATCAAGGAATGACTGACCCGGCGGCCGTGACTGAGCAACAGCAATCGGATTGATTCCTGGAATCGTTATGAACGTGCCCAGTCTGTACGTGACTATAAGACCCACCGTAAAGAGGATCTTACTTCTTAGTTCCGGAATCCGGAAAATTGTTATCAGGGAACCCATGAATTCTCCGGCTTAGCCTTTTTTTCTGGCTTTGCGTTCTGCTTTCTTCTCGAACTTACGATCAACACGCGGAATATAATCAGGACGAATCGTAACGCTGCCACCAGCCTTCTCAATCGCTGCTTTCGCTGTGGCAGAGAATGCATCTGCGGTTACCTGCACCTTTCCACACTCACCCACACCGAGAATCTTTACTGGCATTGCTGGTTTTGAAATCAGACCTTTGCCACGTAACGTTACGGGTGTAACTTCACCTGTCAGCCCGGCTTCCTGGAGGTCTTTAAGATTAACTACCTGGTATTTTGTGGCAAAGATGTTTGTAAATCCACGCTTAGGTAAACGCAGGCGCAGTGGATTCTGACCACCCTCAAATCCAAGCTTCTCTTTGTATCCGGAGCGCGCCTTCTGGCCTTTTTGTCCACGACCTGACGTTTTTCCATATCCGGATGCACGACCACGCCCAATGCGCTTGCGGCGCTTACGGCTGCCTTTTACAGGAACGATCGCAAAATCGTCTTTTGTATCTTTTTTCTCAGCTGGCTTGCCCTTTGGTTCCGCTTTCTTCTTAGGAAGCAGGTTTGAGAGACCCAGGATTTTCTTTTTCTCGCTCATCTAATGCTCACTTTTTGTCGGAAGGTTCTACAGAAATCATGTAGGAAACATTCCGAATCATCCCCGCTAATTGCGGGGTCATTTTATGCGTGCGCTTCTCGCCGATCTTAAACAATCCGAGCGCGCGCAAGGTTCCCCGATGCTTTGGCACACGGCCAATCGGGCTCTTGATCAATGTAATAGTAACTTCTTGTGCGCTCATGACGGTTTATGCGGCTCCTTTGGTTCCAAAGATATGCTGGAGACTTACGCCACGCTTGCGCGCAGACATGATTGGTGTTTCCAGTTGAGAAAGTGCGTCCAGTGTAGCCCGCACTACGTTGATTGGATTTTTTGATCCAACCACTTTACTTAGAATATCGTGAATCCCGGCTTGTTCAACTACAGCACGCACAGCCTCTCCAGCAATGATTCCAGTTCCCGGTGTTGCTGGAAGTAAACGCACCCGGGTTGCTTTGAAACGGCCCGTAACTTCGTGTGGAATTGTATTCTTCCGTGTTAATTTAACTGAACGCAATTGACGGCGCGCAGATTCGATCGCCTTGCGAATTGCATCCGGAACCTCGTTGGCTTTACCAAGTCCAATTCCAACGCGACCTGCGTGGTCACCCACAACAGCTAGCGCATTGAATGAAAAACGACGTCCGCCCTTTACGACTTTGGATACGCGATTGATCTTTACGACCTTCTCGACGAACTCCTTTTCCATTTCCTGCATGCGTTCTCTTTCGGCCATTTTAAAACTCCAGTCCCTTTTCACGCGCAGCGTCAGCGAAAGCTGCAATCTTGCCGTGATAGAGAATTCCTCTGCGGTCCAGTACGATCTTCTTGATTCCGAGTTTCAAAACTCGCTCTGCAATCAGTTCACCCAGCTTCTTAGCTGCTACTTTGTTCTTGCGACCACCGGTCCCAAAGCTCTCTTCCATGGTGGAAGCATGGCACAACGTCGCGCCTTTGATATCATCAATCAGCTGAACCGCCAGAAAGCGATTGGAGCGATTGAATACCAGACGTGGACGTGCATGCCGCGAACGAATTGCGAAGCGAACCTTCGTCTTTCTACGCGCCAGGCGTTCTCTTTTTTCTTCCAGACGATTCATAACTTACTTCTTCCCGGCCTTACCAGTTTTACCGGCCTTTCTACGAATTACTTCGCCAGCGTACTTGATGCCTTTGCCTTTATAAGGTTCTGGTGGACGCAGCGAGCGAATCTCTGCCGCCACCTGGCCAATTTTTTGGCGATCGGTTCCAGTCAGATCAATCCTGACCTGATCAGTTACTACAACTTTGATTCCAGCAGGCACAGCATACTTAACTTCATGCGAATACCCGAGCGAGAAAGTCAGATCCTGGCCCTTCTGTTGCGCGCGATATCCAACGCCCACCAGTTCCAGTTTCTTTTCCCAGCCCTTGCTAACGCCGAGTACTGAGTTCATGAGAATAGCGCGTGCCATTCCATGCTTCTGTTTAATTGCGATCTCTTCTGACGTGCGGTCCAGTTTCAGAGTACCGGCATCGTTCTTGAGAGTAATACCTGCCGGCAGTGGAGAGTCAAGTGTTCCAAGTGGTCCCTTTACTTTCAGGACTTCCCCGGCCACTTGCACATCAACGCCCGCAGGCAATTTAATAGGTGCATTTCCAATTCTTGACATGTAAGTACTCCGCCTACCAGACTCGGCAGATCAATTCTCCACCGACATTTTGACTACGCGCCTGGCGCCCTGTCATTACTCCCTTGGGAGTGGAAAGAATGGAAAGGCCCAGATGGTTTCTAACCGGCCGCACTTCGCTAGCCTTGATGTAGAAACGACGACCCGGGCTTGAAACTCTTTCAAGCTGACGGATGACCGGTGCCTTATCCATATATTTGAGAGTGATTTCCAGCTCGGATTTCTTACTCTCCTTCTTAACCGCAAAATCTTCGATAAAACCTTCGTTCTTGAGAATCTCAAGGATCGAAACCTTCAGGCGTGAACCTGACATGGTAACCCTTGGATGGCCCGCCTTGGAAGCGTTCCGGATTCTGGTCAGCATATCTGCTATTGGATCTGAAAGACTCATTTACATATTCTCCGCTTACTCAACACTCACCAGGACGACTTAATCACGCCTGGAATTTGACCAAATCCGGCTAACTTGCGAAAGCAGATTCTACACATATCAAACCGACGCATATATGCGCGCGGACGTCCGCAAACCGGACAGCGGTTGTAAGCACGCACTTTGAATGCCTGCTTCCGCTTGTGTTTCTCCATCATGCTTTTTTTAGCCATTATATCCTCACTTTACCTGCGCCTTTTTGAAAGGCATTCCAATTGCACTCAGAAGGGCCTGCGCCTCTTCATTTGTTGGGGCTGTAGTCACAATTGTAACGTTCAGACCATGATATGTTTGCACTTTATCAACATCAATCTCTGCGAAAATGATCTGCTCTTTAACGGATAGATTGTAGTTTCCGCGTCCGTCAAATCCAGTCAAATTGAGACCTTTGAAGTCGCGAACCCGTGGAAGGGATATGTGAATCAGGCGCTCCAGGAACTCAAACATCCGCTGGCCGCGCAGGGTCACTTTGCAGCCCAAAACCATTCCTTCACGAACTTTGAATGCAGCAATAGACTTACGCGCGATTGTTTTAACCGGACGCTGTCCTGTGATCAGGCCCATTTCTTCCATTGCGGTTTCAAACTGCTTTGGATTTGCACTCGCTTCGCTTGAACCATAGTTCAAGACCACTTTTTCAAAACGAGGAACCTGCATGATCGATTTGTACTGAAACTGTTTCTGCAGATCAGGTACAATCGTTTCTTTGTATTTCTTAAGAAGCGATGACATTAAACTTCTCTCCCATCCGGACGAGTCACGCGGACCTTTTTTCCGTCCGGACTGACTTTGAATCCAAGCCGAACGCCTTTCTTGGCCTTTGCGTCATAGAACATGATATTAGAGATTGGCATGCTTTGTTCCAGCTCAACGGTTCCACCCTTTGGGTTCTCCTGGCTGGGGCGCTGGAAACGCTTCACGCGATTCACACCCTGCACAACAACGCGCGCGTTCTTCTTATCGAGTGTCATGATCTTGCCGCGTTTGCCTTTTTGGCGCCCCGCAACAACAATCACTTCGTCGTCTTTCTTGAGTTTGGTTTTGAAAGTTGTTTCTTCCATTACAATACCTCTGGCGCCAGAGAAACGATTTTCAAGAACTTACGGTCTCTGAGCTCACGGGCCACCGGTCCAAAGATCCTGGTCCCCTTTGGGTTCAATTTATCGTCGATGATAGCGCATGCATTGTCATCGAAACGGATCACTGAGCCGTCCGCGCGCTTGATTTCTTTGCGCGTGCGAACTACTACTGCTTTCTGTACAACTTTGTTATGCACTTTCTTGCCGGTAGAGTCTTTGATTCCGTAAGCAGGAATCGCATCCTTAACGGCCACTACGATGATATCGCCAACGGACGCGTAGCGCTTGCGCGTACCGCCGAGGACTTTAATACACATTACTTTTCTAGCGCCGGTGTTATCGGCAACATCCAGATAGGTTTGTTGCTGAATCATTGAGCCTTCTCCACAATCTTAAGGAGGCGATGACGCTTGTCGCGGGACAATGGACGAGTTTCCAGTGCCTGAACTACGTCGCCTTCTTTAGATTCATTTTTTGGATCGTGAATCTTGACGCGCGCTGATTTAGTCAGCGGCTTACGGATAAGTGGGTGCATCTTGCGGCTTTCGAGCAAGATAACACGTGTCTTATCCATTTTATCAGATACAACGCGGCCTTGAATGATGCGAAGTCTGGCAGATCTTGTGCTTTTCTTTTGTTCCATGATTACGGTTACCCTTTAGCCTTCTTCGCTGGCTTCTTGTCGGCTTTTGGTTCTGCCTTTTTCTTTTCTGCTTTTGGAGCCTTGCCTGGAGTTTCTGCCTTTTGCGCAGCGATTCCGAGCTTTCTTTCATTTAAAACGGTTAGCGCTCCAGCCATGGTGCGACGAATCGTGCGCAGTCCTGCCGGGTTTGGAAGTGAACGAGCCACTCCGAATTGGAAACGAAGCTCTCTCAATTGTGAACGCGAATCTTCGACCAGCTTAAGCAGGTCAGCATCCGCCATTTCGTGCAATGCCTTTGCCATGATTAGATGAGCTCCTTCTTAACAAAAACAGTTTTGATTGGAAGCTTGTGCGTCGCCAGATCGAAGGCTTCACGCGCAAGGGACTCTTCCACACCACTGATTTCAAATAAGATACGACCAGCGTGTACTACAGATACCCAGAATTCCGGGTTACCCTTACCGCTACCCATACGAGTTTCCGCCGGCTTTCTTGTAACTGGCGTATCGGGGAAAATGCGAATCCAGAGCTTTCCACCACGCTTAACTTTACGCGTCATCGCACGACGAGCAGCTTCAATCTGACGTGCAGTCAGACGGCCTGAGTCGAGTGCTTTAAGCGCATACTCACCGAAGGAAACTGTACTCCCTCTGTATGCGAGGCCACGCAGCCTTCCAACTTGTCTTTTACGGTATTTTACTCTTTGCGGGGCTAACATTATCCCATCTTCCGTTTAACAGTATATTCGTCTTCTTCCTCTTTCTCGAGGCCTGGCAGTGCATCACCATGATACACCCATACTTTTACACCAATCTGACCGTATGTAGTTGCAGCTTCGCTATGTGCGTAGTCGATACGAGCGCGCAGTGTATGAAGCGGAACGCGTCCGTCTTTATACTGCTCCTGGCGAGCCATATCAGCACCGTTCAGACGACCGGAAACCATGATCTTGATTCCCTCTACGCCACCACGCATAGCCCCGCGAAGAGCTTGCTTCATGACGCGACGGAACGGCATACGCTGTTCCAGTTGCTGACAGATGCTTTCAGAAACAGTCTTAGCAATCGTTTCTGGCTTTTTGATTTCTACAATGGAAACATTCAGCGGCTTTTTGAGGCGACTCTTCAGATCAGCCTTAACAGCCTCAATGTTTGCACCCTTTGGACCAATTACAGTTCCTGGACGAACCGTATGAATGTTAATCCCGATTTTCTCAGGGAAACGCTCAATTACGATCTTAACAATTCCACTGCGTTTAAAACGCTTCAGGATGACTTTACGAATCATCATGTCTTCATGGAGACATACCCTGTAGGTTTCTTTTGCAAACCATACGGAGTCCCAGGTGCGGTTAATCCCGACACGCAGACCAATTGGATTTACTTTCTGCCCCATTTATTCCTCACTCGTTACTAAGTACAACAGTGATGTGGCTCATGCGCTTCAAACGACGCATACCACGACCACGTGCACGGGGGCGAAAACGTTTCAGCGTTGGCCCCATATCGACATACACTTTCTTGATGAACAGATCCGTCTCTTTCACTTCCTTTTGAAGCGAAGTAGCATTATGACATGCGGCTTTCAGAACCTTTTCCAGGTAGCGCGAACCCTTGCGCGGAATGAAGCGCAAGATATCCATTGCTTCCGGATAGCTGTAACCACGAATCTCATCTGCAACAAGGCGAATCTTGCGCGGTGCAGAGAGCAGAAATTTACCTGTAGACTTTGCTTCCATTGAATCAGGCTCCCGGCTTCGATGCTGGTCTTACTTTCTTATCCAGACTTGTGTGACCACGATAGGTACGTGTTGGAGAGAATTCTCCAAGGCGATGTCCTACCATATTTTCATGCACATAGACTGGAATAAAACTTTTGCCATTGTACAACAGGATGGTATGACCAATCATTTCCGGGAAGATTGTAGATCTTCGAGACCAGGATTTGAAAGGCTTCTTTTGCCCTTCTGAATTCAGTCGGGTTATTTTCGCCATCAGGTGATCCGCAATATACGGACCTTTTTTAAGCGACCTTGCCATTTACACACCTATCCTCTTATTCTTGCGTCGCTGAATAATAAAGCGATCGGATACTTTCCGCTTCTTGCGCGTTTTGTATCCGCGAGTCGGCTGACCCCATGGAGTAACTGGATGACGACCACCGGAAGTTTTACCTTCACCACCACCGTGCGGGTGATCAACAGGGTTCATCACCACACCGCGGACTTTTGGACGTCTTCCCAACCAGCGCGCGCGCCCGGCTTTTCCGAGGCTAACGAGGTTGTGATCTTTGTTACCTACAATTCCAACTGTTGCAGAGCAATTCTCATGCACCTTGCGAACTTCACCTGAAGGGAACTTCAAGATGATGTATTCTTGATCGCGGCCGGATACGGTCGCGAATGTTCCAGCAGAACGTGCTACCTGGCCACCACGACCCTGACGGAGTTCAATATTGTGAATATTCGTTCCAGCCGGGATATCGCCCAATGGAAGCGTATTTCCTGGACGGATCGGGGAACCCTTTCCTGCCAGAATCACAACGCCAACTTTCAGTCCATCTGGAGCCAGAATATAACGAGCTTCGCCGTCAGCATATTGAATCAATGCGATGTTAGATGAGCGGTTTGGATCATACTCAATGGTCTTAACAGTCCCAGGAATGCCAATTTTGTTACGCTTGAAATCGATGATCCGATACATGCGCTTGTTGCGTCCACCTTTACGGCGAACTGCAATACTTCCGTGGTTGGCACGACCAGCGCGGTAGTGAACTGTTTCCAGCAGACTCTTGCGTGGTTCGGACGTTGTGATTTCAGAGAAATCCAGAACCGTTTGATAGCGGAGCGTTTTTGTAAGTGGTCTAAATCTTTTGACTGGCATAGTATTACCGTTATGCGCCCTTCGCGAAATCGATTTTCTGACCGGCGGCCAGAACTACGATAATCTTCTTCCAGGATGGAAGCTGAATCTTTGCCTGGCGGAAGCGCTTCAATTTGCCACGTACGTTAACCACTTTAAGATCAACTACTTTGACTTTGTAAAGCTTGTATAGCGCCTGCTTTACCAGCTCTTTGTTTGCATCAGGATGAACACGAAGGGTGTAGCGTTCGCCTGTTTTACCAAGCTGCTTCAGCCCCTCTGTTTTTTCCGTAATATGCGGACGAATGATTACATCGTTCAGATTCATGCCGGCTTCCTTTTGCGTTCAAGCTTGTAGCGGCCTTCTAGATACTTGATTGCTCCTTCAGAGAAGAACACACAATCAGCATACAGAAGTTCTGGAGCATTCAAGCGCTGCGCATGCATGATCTTTGCATTTGGAAGATTGCCAAATGACTTCTGGAGCTTTTGATCAGAAGAATCGGTAACATACACAACCGGGCTTCCTTCATAACCGGCTTTCTTGAAGATTCCGTGAATGGTCTTTGTGCTGTATTCAGCAATTGCCAAAGAATCAATCAGAGCAACCTGCTCTTTGCCCGCTTTCTTGGAAAGGATTGAAACTATTCCAAGGCGCCGGACTTTATCGTTGATACCAATGCGATAATCGCGTGGCTGCGGACCCAGTGCCACAGCACCGTGTCTCCACTGAGGAGCACGAATCGATCCCTGACGCGCATGGCCTGTTCCCTTCTGGCGCCATGGCTTCTTTCCACCACCGCTGACTTCTGCGAAGTCCTTGGTCTTGTGCGTTCCATGACGACGGTTTCTGTTCTCTGTACGAATTACTGCATGAATTGCAGGCTCGTTGACTGGCGCGCCAAAGAGCACGTCCGTCACAGTAGCTGTCCCGGATTCAGCGCCGGCCGCAGAATACTTCTTAACTTTCATGACTGAACCTCAACGCGAAGGAGCGTGGTGCGCGCACCAGGCACTGCGCCTGAAACAAATAGCAAATGATTCACAGTATCCACTGCCACCACTTTCAAGCCACGCACGGTGATACGCTCGCCACCTGTGCGACCCGGCATTCTCTTCCCGCGCCATACTTCAGCCGGGAATGTGTTAGCACCGAGTGAACCTGGAGCACGGTGAAACTTAGAACCGTGAGCTGCAGGACCACCGGAGAAGCCGTGACGCTTCATGGAACCCTGAAACCCTTTTCCTTTAGAGATACCAATCACCTTGACATCATCACCAGGATTGAACATGGAAACGTTCACTTCCTGACCTGATTCAAAATTGCCTGGCATGTCGCGGAATTCGGTAACGATTCTCTGCAGTGGAACGCCTGTCTTTTTAAAATGACCAATGCGACCCTTAGTGCTCAGCTTTTCCCGAATCGGTTCAAAACCCAGTTGAACAGCAGAGTAGCCATCCTTCTCTTCGGTCTTGATCTGAGCGACCGTGCAGGGACCAGCACGCAGAACAGAAACCGGAATCAACTTCCCGGATTCTTCATAGATCTGCGTCATTCCCAGTTTTCTTGCTAGTATACCCGTAGCCATAATTAGCTCTTAATATCCACACTGACCCCAGCTGGCAGTTGAAGTTTCATCAACGCATCCACTGTATCAGGATTTGTATTCATAATATCAATGAGCCGTTTGTAGGTTCTGATCTCAAACTGCTCACGCGATTTCTTGTTCACGTGCACGGACCGCAGAACCGTGAACTTTTCCGTGCGCGTTGGCAACGGAATCGGGCCAGAGATCTCCGCACCCGTGCGACGCGCAGTCGCGACGATCTCCGCAGCTGACCTATCGATCAACTTGTGATCGAAGGCCTTTAATTTTACCCTAATTCTCGTTGCCATGAACCGATTCCCTAAACCTTAACTCAGGATACGATCTCAGCTACGACGCCAGAACCTACAGTTCTGCCACCTTCGCGAATCGCAAACTTCAAGCCTTTATCCATCGCAATAGGAGTAATTAGCTCCGCTTCGATAGAAACGTTATCACCTGGCATAACCATTTCGCGCCCTGCTGGCAGCACGATCGTTCCGGTTACGTCAGTTGTTCTGAAGTAGAACTGTGGTCTGTAGTTGTTGAAGAATGGAGTATGACGTCCGCCTTCTTCTTTTGTCAGAACATAGATCTCTGCTTTGAATTTCTTGTGTGGCTTGATTGAACCTGGTTTTGCAACCACTTGTCCACGCTCTACGTCTTCTTTTTTGATACCGCGGAGGAGCAAACCAACGTTGTCTCCAGCCTGACCGTTATCAAGAAGCTTGCGGAACATTTCAATACCAGTTACAACCGTTTTGATTGTATCTTTGATACCTACGATTTCAACCTCTTCGTTCACAGCAACTTTACCTTGCTCTACACGACCAGTTACAACCGTTCCACGACCAGTAATGGAGAATACATCTTCAACTGGCATCAGGAAGTCTTTATCCAGAACACGCTTTGGCTCTGGAACATAGGTATCGACTGTTTCGATCAGCTTAACAATTGCCTGAGCTCCCAGTTCGCCTTCGTCGCCTTCCAGAGCCTTGAGGCCTGAACCCTTAACGAATGGTGTATCTTTAGGATAACCGTATTTAACGAGCAGATCACGAACTTCCTCTTGAACGAGTTCGACCATTTCGTCGCGCTCGCCTTCGTTGATCATGTCCACTTTGTTGAGGAATACAACGATGTATGGAACGCCTACTTGACGTGCGAGCAGGATGTGCTCACGAGTTTGAGGCATTGCACCGTCAGTCGCAGACACAACAAGAATCGCTGCATCCATCTGAGCTGCACCGGTAATCATGTTCTTAACGTAGTCAGCATGTCCCGGGCAATCCACGTGCGCATAATGACGAATCGCTGACTCGTATTCCTGGTGAGAGGTAGCAATGGTGATCCCTCTGGCTTTTTCTTCCGGAGCGTTGTCGATTTGATCGTACGCAACAGCTTTGTTCTTACCGCCGTATTTCTTAGCGAGCACAGTTGTAATCGCCGCCGTCAGCGTAGTTTTACCGTGATCCACGTGACCAATGGTTCCGATGTTAAGATGCGGTTTCGATCTATCAAATTTTTCTTTTGCCATGACTATCTCCCTGTTCTGTAACTTTTATAGTAATTCGTTCAAAAAAGTAGGAAAACCAGATTTTCTAAATTGTTCCCTGGCGTCCACCTATTTATGTCCTCTAAACTGCTGCCTTCGCCATAATCTCTTGCGCCACACTGTTTGGCACTTCTTCATAAAGCTTAAACTGCATGGTGTAAGCGGCACGACCCTGCGTTGCGCTGCGCAAATCAGTTGCGTATCCAAACATTTCTGCCAGAGGCACATCAGCCTGGACAACACGCGCGTTTCCGCGCTGCTCCATTGCATTGATGCGACCGCGACGACGATTCAAGTCGCCAACAACCTCACCCATGTAGTCTTCCGGTGTTACCACCTCAACAGCCATGATTGGCTCAAGCAGAACTGGCTTTGCCTTGCGGCATGCATCTTTGAATCCCATGGATCCGGCGATTTTGAAGGCCATCTCCGAGGAATCCACATCATGGAAGCTGCCATCGAATACTTCTACCTTCACGTCGACCACTGGGTAGCCGGCAAGAACGCCAGCGTTAAGGGATTCTTGAATCCCTTTATCAATTGCAGGAATGAATTCACGCGGAATCGCACCACCGATGACTTTGTTAGCAAACTCGTAGCCTTTTCCGGGCTCATTTGGCATAACGCGCAGCCAGCAGTGACCGTATTGACCACGACCACCGGATTGACGGATATACTTGCCTTCTTCTTCTGCCTTGTTGCGAATCGTTTCCCGGTATGCCACCTGTGGCTTACCTACGTTGGCCTCTACCTTGAATTCGCGTTTCATACGATCCACGAGGATTTCAAGATGGAGTTCACCCATTCCCGAGATAATGGTCTGGCCGGTTTCGCGGTCAGTCTTTACGCGGAAGGTAGGATCTTCTTCTGACAGACGCATAAGCGCCATTCCGAGTTTTTCCTGATCTGCTTTGGTGAGTGGCTCGATCGCCAGATCAATAACAGGCTCGGGAAAGCTCATGCGCTCAAGAATTACTGGTTTATCTTCTTCACAGAGAGTGTCTCCGGTAGTTGTGTCTTTGAGACCAACAGCGGCGGCAATGTCTCCAGCATACGCTTCTTCGATTTCATCGCGCTCGTTGGCGTGCATTTGAAGCAAACGACCAATACGCTCGCGCTTGTTCTTGCTCGCGTTCAGGACATACGAGCCTTTCTTAAGCACGCCGGAATATACACGGAAGTAAGTCAGTTTTCCAACATATGGATCTGACATGATTTTGAATGCAAGGGCAGCAAACGGCTCTTTGTCATCTGCGCTGCGAAGAATTTCGCCTTCGCCGTCAACTTCATGACCCACAACAGCAGGAACATCCAGCGGAGATGGAAGGAAATCCAAAACAGCATCGAGCATTGGCTGAACGCCTTTGTTTTTAAATGCGGAACCACAAAGAATCGGGAACATCTTCATTTTGAGTGTTCCAGTACGAATCGCACGCTTGAGCTCAGGAATGGTCAGCTCGCCTGATTCTAGATACTTCTCAAGAAGCTCATCATCGCACTCTGCAGCAGATTCCATCAATTGATGGCGGTATTCTTTAGCCTGCTCTTTGAATTCTTCAGGAATTTCTTTGTACTCGAATTTTGCTCCGAGTTCTTCGCCGTTCCAGATGATTGCACGATTTTCAACCAGGTCGATGAGACCGATGAACCCGGCTTCCTTCCCGATTGGAAGTTGCAGAGGAACTCCGTTTGCGCCGAGACGCTCGCGAATTGACTTAACGCAGAAAAAGAAATCTGCGCCCATACGATCCAGCTTGTTTACAAAACAAATACGTGGAACATGATAGCGGTCAGCCTGGCGCCAAACGGTTTCCGTTTGCGGCTCAACACCGGCTACGCCGTCATATACGGCTACAGCACCATCAAGAACGCGAAGCGATCTTTCTACTTCTACTGTAAAGTCCACGTGACCCGGAGTATCGATGATGTTGATGCGATGCGGCTCGCGATCTTTGTCAGCACCGTTCCAGAACGTAGTTGTAGCAGCAGAAGTAATGGTAATCCCACGCTCCTTCTCTTGCTCCATCCAGTCCATTTCAGTTGAACCCTCATGAACCTCACCAATCTTGTAGGTACGACCGGTGTAATACAGAATACGTTCTGTAGTAGTGGTCTTACCCGCATCAATGTGGGCCATGATCCCGATATTACGGGTTCTTTCGAGGGATACCTTACGCGCTGCCATATAATTCCTTTTTTACCATCTGTAATGACTGAATGCTTTGTTAGCCTCAGCCATCCGACGTGTTTCGTCTCTCTTCTTAACTGCACCACCGGTGCTTTTGAGTGCATCCAGAAGTTCGTGCGCAAGTTTCTGCGACATTGAATGATCCTTTCTGGCGCGCGCATTTTGCACGATCCAGCGAACCGCAAGTGTACGCATCCGCTCTGGACGAACTTCTACAGGAACCTGATATGTTACCCCACCAACGCGACGTGAACGCACTTCCAGTTCAGGTTTAACATTTCCAACGGCTTCGCGGAAAACATCGAGCGGTTCGCGCCCAGTTTTCTCTTTAAGAATATCCATAGCACCGTAGAAAACAGTTTCAGCTGTGGATTTCTTTCCATCGACCATCATGTAGTTGATAAAGCGTGCGATTTCCTCGTCGTTAAAGACAGGATCCGGGGCTACGAAACGTTTGTGTGATACACCAGTTCTGCGTGACATATACGATTGCCTTCCTTATGCCTTAGGTCTCTTCGCCCCATACTTGGAGCGAGCATTGCGACGCTTTTCTACTCCGAGAGTATCAAGCGCACCGCGAATAATATGATAACGAACCCCAGGAAGATCTTTCACCCTTCCACCAC